>CASPLG010000028.1 GCA_949422855.1 uncultured Eubacteriales bacterium
GGCTCCTTATTTTCTTGTATCTATTGCCATTTCCCAGATATTTTCCTGCCAAACATCATCGCCTCCTTTTATTAGATGTAGAAAACGAGAAATCACCTTTAGGGCAGAGGCCTTCAAGCAGCACAAGACAGTTTCGCTTTAAGAATCTCAAACATATCTCTCATTGACTTTTTTTCTTTCCTTTTTTTGGCTGAAATAAAAACTCCCCCAAAAGGGAGCCTGAACAGAATATTTAAAAATGGGATATTTAGGACTTTTTGGTATGAATTAGTCCTGTGGTGCATTTTCACACAATGCCATTATAGCGTATATGGGTCTCTCATTTCGTCTCATTTTCTATCAAAATCTCTCATCTTTTCAAATCCGGGCTTATTTGAGCTTTTCTATTTCTTCAAAGACCAAACCTGTTGCTTGCAATATTTGCTCTATTGGCGAGCCAATCTTTAAGAGATTTTTCGCTATCTCAACTCTTTTTCCTGCAATTTACCTTCTGCTCTGTCTTGCTCGTATCTCTCCTCATTGATAGCCATCTCGTTTTGGATGTACATCTCCCTTTGATGTGCTGCGTGTCTCATTGCTTCATCAGAACTTAGTGCTTTCAATGAATTGTACGCTTTCTTCATTTCCGGATTTTTACCTGCCAGCTCCTCCATTCCTTCCTTGTTGTTTGTTTTTATAAACTCCAGCCAATTCCACAGTTGGGTATTATCTGCATGTTTCTGAGTTATTATCCCTGTCTCTCAGCGTTTACTTGTGAAAATATTTATCATTATCGTTTAGATTGCGCTCTGCGGCTATTAATATACTAACATTTTTCTTCAAGTCTGAATATTTAACTCCGTTTCACTTAGTTTGTTGTGAGGCTTTTTCAATATATAATATCCACTACAAGTGCATTGGAAACTAAAAATCCCCGTGGTGTCAAGTTTATACCGGATTCATCAACAGAAACAAGACCGGAATCTACATATTTTCGAGCTCTGTCATAATAAATATCTGGGATGTTTTCTCCAAATCTTTGTTTATATTCTTCATTTTTTATTCCCTCTGCCAGTCTTAATCTCAGCATGCAAAATTCCTTCGTATCGCCCCCAGTTGAATCCATAACGTATACGGGATTTTCTATAAATTTTTCTATTGAGCGTGGATAATAAAATCTTTTTCCGTTCATAAAAGAATGTGCAGAAGAACCAAACCCTAAATACTCATCGCAGTTCCAATATTTAAGATTGTGCCTGCTCTCCATACCTTTCCTACAAAAATTTGATATTTCATAGTGTTCATATCCTCTAGAAGTAAGATAATCGCTGGCTAACAGATATAAATCTGCAGTGCGCTCTTCGTCGGGCAGGGGAAGAATATTCTTAATTTTGTAAAAATCGGTATTTTTTTCTATTTTAAGGAGGTATGCAGATACATGAGGCAAGTTATTTTCCACACAAAAGGACAGTGAATTGATTAAATCCTCATCCTTTTGGTTTGGCAGTGCTAGCATGACATCCAAGGAAATGTTATAAAACCCTGCATTTTTTGCTTTATATAGTGTCTGTTTTATGTCATGACTGTTATGACGTCTGCCCAAATTAAAAAGTTCGTTATCATTTATTGACTGCATGCCTATCGACAGCCTATTTACGCCCGTATTCTTTAATTTTCTAAAGTCTATATTGGTATGGGCTGAGGGATTTATTTCTACGGTTATTTCCGGATTCAAAACTTTAAAACCACAGTGTACAGCATCTAATATTCTGCCTATATTGTCCACACCTATTAGATTAGGAGTTCCCCCGCCGAAATATATGGAGTCAATTTCTCTCTCATATACTCTTGACAAATCTTTTATATTTTTACACAGGGAGAAAACATATGCACTTACCAATTCTTCGTTCAATGGGAGAGAGTAAAAATCACAGTAGGGGCATTTTTTTACACAAAAAGGGATATGAATATAAGCTCCAATTGGTTCCATAAAATATCACTCGCCATCAAGTTTTAACACAGACATAAATGCATCCTGGGGTATTTCTACATTCCCTAGCTGACGCATACGTTTTTTACCTTCTTTTTGCTTTTCGAGCAGCTTCTTTTTCCTTGTGATGTCTCCCCCGTAACATTTAGCAAGAACATCCTTACGCATTGCTTTTACAGTCTCTCTTGCTATAATTTTGCCGCCTATGCAGGCCTGAATAGGGACTTCAAATAACTGCCTGGGGATTTTTTCCTTAAGTTTCTGAGCCATTTTACGACCTCTCTCATATGCTTTGTCTTTATGTATGATAAAAGAAAGTGCGTCTACAACTTCTCCGTTTAACATTATATCTAACTTTACCAAATCAGATTTTTTATAACCGTCCAATTCATAGTCAAAAGAAGCGTATCCTCTGGTTTTAGATTTCAGAGCATCAAAAAAATCATAAACAATCTCATTTAATGGCAGCTTATAGTGGATATCAACTCTGTCCGTATCTATATAGTCCATGCCGATGTATATGCCACGCCTATCTTGACAAAGTTCCATGATGTTGCCTATATAATCCGATGGAGAATATATATGAGCGTCTGTCATAGGTTCTTGTGCGCTTGCAATAACTGCGGAGTCAGGATAATTTGTAGGGTTATCTATTAAAACCGTTTCACCGTCCGTTTTAGTTATTTTATATATTACGCTTGGGGCAGTAGTGATTATATCTAAATTATACTCACGTTCGAGTCTCTCTTGTATAATCTCCATGTGCAAAAGGCCAAGAAAGCCACATCTAAATCCGAAGCCCAGGGCTGTAGATGTCTCGGGCTCAAAAGTAAGGGCGGCGTCATTCAGTTTTAATTTCTCAATTGCATCTCTGAGGTCGGGATATTTGGAACCATCAGAAGGATATACTCCGCAAAACACCATAGGATTTACCGCTCTATATCCCGGAAGAGGCTCGTCCGCAGGATTTTCGGCAAGAGTTATGGTATCTCCCACACGTGAAGTGCTGATTGTTTTTATCGATGCAGCTATATAACCAACTTCTCCCGACGAAAGTGTACCTATGGGGTCCAGATCGGTAGCACGTAAGATCCCGCATTCTGTAACGATAAATTCTGCGCCGCTTGCCATGAATTTAATTTTATCTCCTACCTTAACCTTACCGTCAACAATCCTCACGTACGCAATAACTCCCTTATATGAGTCATAAAGAGAATCAAAAATAAGCGCTTTAAGAGGGGCATCTGTCTTACCTTTTGGTGCGGGAATTAACTTTACTATACTTTCCAGTACATCTTTAACATTAAGACCTGATTTAGCGGAAACTCTAGGTGCGTCTTCGGCAGGAATACCTATGATATCTTCAATTTCCTTGCAAACTCTATCAGGGTCTGCACTCGGAAGGTCTATTTTATTCAGTACGGGAACAATTTCCAAACCGGAATCAAGTGCAAGGTAAGTGTTGGCCAAGGTTTGGGCTTCTACGCCCTGTGAAGCATCTACAACCAGAACCGCACCCTCACACGATGCCAAGGATCTGGAAACCTCATAATTAAAATCGACATGGCCGGGCGTATCAATGAGGTTAAAGGTGTAATTTTGCCCATCATCTGCGTGGTACTGGAAAGTAACAGCATGTGATTTTATAGTTATGCCTCTTTCCCGCTCTAAATCCATATTATCCAAAAGCTGGTCTTCCATTTCACGGTTTGAAACAGCTCCCGATAATTCTAAAATTCTATCTGCAAGGGTGGATTTCCCATGATCTATATGGGCAATTATACTGAAATTTCTGATAAATTTTTTCTTGTCAGACATTTTTTATATACCTCATTTCAAAGTGCTATTTAAGCATATACATAATTCCCAATGTATTTGGTCCGCAGTGCGATGAAATAGTACAGCATGCAGTAGTTATATATATTTGTTCAAAATAATTAAGTGCAGCAACTTTATTATAAACCATTTTTAGCAGTTCAGGGTATACCCCGGCATTTACAATAAAAATCTTATCATTTTTGATATCGGTGTAACCACTTAAAATATCATCTGTATAGGAGTTTAAAACTTTTGAAAGTTCTCCTCTGTACTTTTTACCTACATGCATACTTCCGTCTTTATTATTTACTTCTATACAGGGTTTTATTTTGAACAAATTCGCTCCTATAGATGCAAGTGTAGAGCACCTACCGCCGGCTTTTAAAAACTTTAGGGTGTCCAGTACAAAGCTTGAATGAACCTTTGAGGTCAAACTTTTAATATTTTTACTTATGGTTTGTGCATCCATACCCCTGTTAGCCATCTGTGCTGCCTCTACGACAAGCAGACCTATACCGGATGAAAGATTTCCCGAATCAATAGGATATACGTGACCAAGTTCCTCTGCCGCAAGAAGGCAGTTTTGGTGGGCACACGACAAAGCAGATCCCAAATTCAAATGTACTACATCAAAACCACTCTCAACAAAAGGACGAAAATAATCTATGTACTCCCCCGAACCAATAGCTGCAGTTTTAGGTAAAATGCCTTTTTCATAATATTTTTTAAATATATCCTCCGGGAAAATATCGATTCCGTCTTTATAATATTTTCCATCCAGTGAGATATGAAAAGGATAGTAATGAACATTATACTTTTTCTTTAAGTTGTCCCCAATATCACACGTGCTGTCTGCACTTATTATAACCTTGCCGTTCATAAATCCAACTCCAAATCAATCTTGTAGTATTAACCCCTATTTTATCACAAACTTTAACTGAAAAGAAGTGGCTGTTTCATTATAATATTTCTAAAGTTTTATACAATTATATGTACTTATAGTAAATAAAAAATCCCAATTGGCAATTTCTCATTTTCTATATTCCATATTCCATATTGTCGCTCTGTAAGACCCCAAACCTGTCTAAATAAAAGTCTCTACGCAAATAATCAAGCACAGAAAGAAACCCTGCACAACAAATTTGGTGCAAAAATATTAGAGCATATTTATATAGACACTTTGACGATTTATCCAAAATAAACGGTATTACTTCAGCCCATTGACCATCTTATTTTTTTAGATTTCCAAATATTTACGTCAAAGCCCATATACAGTCCAGATACAGTAGGCTTATAGCAGCCTATTTTGTATCTTCCCTGAACTCTTTAAAGTAGTCATCTTCCAGTGCTTCGTCAACGGTCAAACGATCATCACTTTCTTTAGCGGTCAACTTTCTTACGAAAGTACAAAGTTCCATGAATTCTTTATTATCTCTTATACGCTTTATTAGGCGCTCTCCGTCAGGATTAAAATATTCTTCTTTTTCTCCGCTATGATTAATACACTCAGCTTTCCTTAGGCGATTGACCTCATACGTATCATACTCACCACTAAAATCCGGTTCACTATACCAAGAAATACACTTAAGGGCACAGTCGGTAGCGGCGCGGTCAGCACCAAAATGCAAACTATACCTCCACAATTCAAATAACATTTTACCTACATCATAAATGTCAAAAGCGCTCTCATAGCGAAACCAATTCTCACCAGAATGTTTTGTAGCTCTATCAAAATCAGATATAAAGTAATTAAAATTCTCCCCCATTTTATCAACAAGTACATTTCTAAGAGCGATATCGCGGTGTACTATTTTAAGGTCGTGCAAAACCTTTAGCCCCTGTAAAACCTGCCAAGCGAAACGCTTTATTTCACCATAGTTTGGATTATCAGGACTCCAAATATCACCTACACCAAGCTCCTTTGCTTTTTCGTTCCTCTCTTTTTTTGCCAACCCAATAAAGTAAGCATATGCATCACCCTCACTAGCCAGCTCAGCCTCAGAAATTGCGTACTGCATCTTACCTGTATCAGGAAAAGTCTTAACGGTTACTGGAACAATACAGCGCCCGGATTCATGCACCTTAAGTTCTCGTAAATCTCTATTGTTCCTAACT
Organism: uncultured Eubacteriales bacterium; assembly: GCA_949422855.1. Lineage (GTDB taxonomy): Bacteria > Bacillota > Clostridia > Oscillospirales > Acutalibacteraceae > CASPLG01. Next base: position 5,903 of record CASPLG010000028.1, read on the forward strand.
TCAGATCCAAGATAACAGAAAAGGGAATTTGGGTCGGGACATGAGAATTTAACGGCAATGTGTTTTCCGTCGTCAAGTTCGCATTCAAATACATTGCTGCATGCCCCCCTTTTTATTTCTTTTACAACTTTATATCCTGCCTCCTTAAGAATTTCCTCTCCATCGTTCTTTGTGAATTCTTTAAAGTTTCTTTGCCATGTCTCAGTATTCTTCTGTAATATTTCACCAGTTGGAGTCATAGACGGGTTTTGGGTGCTCACCGGCACCACTTTTGTAGAAGTCGAGGCATTATCTGCAAATGAAACAGGAACTGCCCCCGCCGTAAAATTAGACAGAACTGGGGCATCCTCTTTCTTTGAAGGACTCGTAAAATTAGCTGAGCCATCAGAATTAGATAGAGCTGGGGGAATATCTTCCTTCTCTGAAGGATTCGCAAAGTCTGCAAACGAAACAGGAACTGCCTCCGCCGTAAAATTAGATAGAACTGGGGCATCCTCTTTCTTTGAAGGACTCACAAAATTAGCTGAGCCACCAGAAGCAGACCCCGTGGGACTCTGAGCTTGAATTTGATTATCAGAATTGGAGGCGAAAGGAGCTGAATTTATTGGATTATCAGTATCAGAGCCGGTACTACTCTGGTTGCCACTGCAGCAGCTTTCATTAATTCTATCCATAAACGCAAAGTACAGCGCACCACAAAACATCGACAAGCCTAAAAAAGAACCAACGACTGCAAATGTTGTATTAATTGTGTTTCCCATCTTCTTTTAATTTTCCTTTCAATGTAAATCCATTATTTATTCAGACAACTATACCGTACACTCCATCATATAACTTTATATAAGTTTTCATTTCAATAGAATCAACAACATTATCGTTATCTATCCGCTATCATATTTTTATGATTACAACAATTGTATAATATCTTTAAATAAAAGTCAATATCTGGATGTCATTGTGTTTCTACTTTGTAATAGCTTACAAAAAATTCTATAAACTCCAAATTTTCATAGTATACTATCCTTTAAGGTATGGGTCGTCCAGTGCTTGATCAACTGTCGGGCGATCCTTTGGATTCTTCGAAACTAACTTTTTTATGAAGCCTAAGAACTCTGCTGCCTCTCCTTCGGTCTTTTCACGTTTATGTTGACTCTCTTCAATATCTACCAAAGTGGGTTCGCCCTCTTTTTCGCAACAATTCCAAGTGCAAACCGGGTATTCCTCGTCAAAATCGCCCGAATTAATCCTATCTAGATCCACACTGACTCTGAACTCTTCATCGTAGCATAAACACAATCTCCATGCAAAAAATAACATGCTGCCGACACGTTCGATATCTCTTGCAAAGTTTCTGGTAGGGTCAGCAGGATCCGCAGACTGTGCAGCAAGGCCAAAATCACCTAATAAATAAACACATTTTCCGTCTTCTTTCCCGTTAATAAGTACATTTCTAAGCGCTACATCCCCGTGTGCTAGACCGTTTTCGTGTAAAATTTTCAGTCCTTTTAAAACATGCTTAGCCAGACGTTTTAATCCGTTGTAATCCACACTATTGGCATCAACGCTAAATGTTTCACCTACAGTTAAATTCGATTTTATAGATTTTATTATTGATCTCCTTAAACCACAAAAGTAATTGTAAGTATCTCCGCCGTCGGCTATATTCAATTCAAACATCGCACATTGTCCCGCTGTGTTTTCGGCACCGTCGGGATATACTTTCATACAGTTAGGCACATTAAGATGTTTAGAGCTTCGTATTCCCTTACTTTGCAAACATCTAAATCCCCTAATCTCCCGAGAAACCTGCTCACCAAAGGATGGGTGTTCTGTGCGACAACAAAGCTTAACAGCTACAGAACTCCCATCTTCCTTTCTACATTTGTATACTTCTCCAAATCCACCCTTACCGAGAAATCCCTCATAGATATATCCGCTGTTGGTAAGAATCTCTTTCTGATCATCATATGTAAATACCTTTACAGGTTCTTTTTCGAGCGAATTGCACGAAACAGCACCCTCAGGAGACATCGATACATGCTTTTGAGGGTCAGCAGCACCCTGAATATCTGCAGAATTATTCGCCGAGCCATCTAAATCGGTTGCAGGCGAATCAAGCTCAACATCACTCACGACAGTTTCACGGCCGTCAGTAAAGTCATCTAAAACAGATTCCTCACTTACAACAATGTCATTATCCTTATGCTTGCCACCAAAAAAAATCTTATCTTCATTGCAATTTACACCGAAACACATAGTAGCTATACTGAAATATACTGTAAGTCCACCTCGGACACAAGCTACTCCAACATCAATTTTATTCATAAATCACGAGCACTCCTAATGATTATATTTTTGTCTATAAACATTATGTAATATTATTAATCAAAAGTCAATGCTTTTTGTTTAGGAAAACTCACAATTTATAATTAAATTAATGATTAGCATTTTGTACATTTACTTTGTAGATATCATTTTATAAAACTATCTTCTTTTACCCTTTCTGTTAACGCCCACTATCCCTCCAAACGTGCCTGATATTAACATTGCCGCAAGTCTGATTAACGTGAGCTCGGTTAACGATCCGCGAACTGAAATGAGCCCGGATATAAATATAAAGATAAACATTAAAAACCCACTGGCAGCACCATATAATGCACCTTTTTCCTTAGACAGCCTTGCAGAAAAGTATCCCCCTGCAAATGCCCCCAGTCCGCAGCAAACTAACATTATAGGGTCTATTAAATTGTGGGGCGGGCTTGAACTTTTTGTAAAAACGACAGCCAATAATATTAACAAAATGCTGCAAACGATTACTCCGCACAGAACTCCAATACCTACAGATTTAGCGCAAGAAATCCGGGGGTTTGTATTGCCAAAATTTTTTCTCTTACTTGGCATAGAAGTTTCTCCTTATTAAAAAGTCCGCAAAGATAAAAACCCTTGCGGTAATTAATATTCATTTTAACTGTATTTTATTACAATTACCTAGCCTCAGTTGCCACATCTTTTTCAGAGTTGCACGTAGCAACCGCCCATCTTTTAATACGAATCTTTTCACTGCCGCTTTCTATCACCAAAGAATCAGTGTCGTCTTTAACGCTTATAACTTTACCGACTATACCACCTATAGTTGTGACTTCATCACCGATTTGAAGATTGCTGCGAAGCTCTTCCTCCTCTTTCCTTTTCTTCTGCTGAGGACGGATAAGGAAAAAATACATTCCCCCGATAACTGCAGCATACACCGGCAACGCACTCAAAAGCTGACCCATAGGACCCATATCAGCGAAATTAATCATCTGCAAACCTCCAAAACAAAGATATGATACCATTATACACCATAATTATTTTTTGTTCAAGTGTTTATTTTTGTTGGGAGTGTTCAAGAGGGAAATAACATGACATAACAAAAAGTATTGAAGAGGTAAAATGCCCGGGATGCAGCAATAAAGAGATATGGGAGCAGGAAAATCGAGAGGGAAACACCAGGCATTTTAAAATTCGAGATAGTTAGTTTTGGCAATAAAAAGCCTTTATCCGTGCCAAGGTAAAGGGAAATTAATGGCATATGATTTACAAGCATACATGGCAGGAGTTCGAAACTGAGTGAATACAATAAAATTGGGCAATAATAAAAGTATCCCAAATATAGGAGACCTAAAATGAAGAACTTATGGAACGATAGTGCTGATATTAAAAATGATTTTCCTTCTCTCTCTAAAAACATCTATACACCCGTTTTAGTGATTGGAGGGGGCTTGGCAGGGATTCTTACAGCATATTTACTTAAAAACAACGGTATTGACTGTGTACTTGTCGAAACTAATAGAGTTGGCATGGGAATAACTAAAAATACTACCGCCAAAATCACTTCTCAGCATGGTCTTATTTACGCTGATTTATTAAGTAAGATTGGGAGAGAAAACAGTGGTAAATATCTGTTTGCCAATGAAAATGCAATTAAAAAGTACAAGAGCATATGCAAAAATCTTGATTGTGATTTTTCCGAAACTTCAGCATTTGTCTATTCTAGATGCGACAGTTATAGAATTGAAAATGAAGTTAAAACCGTAAAAGAACTCGGACTCGATGCCGAATTTGTATCAAACATAGAATTGCCAATTACAATTAAAGGGGCTATAAAATTTAAAAATCAGGCTCAATTTAATCCTCTTAAATTTATTAATCACATATCAAAGGACCTTGTGATTTATGAAAATACTCCGGCAATTTTGATAGATAAAAATCATGTATCGACCCCAAAAGCCGACATTACCGCAGAAAGTATTATAATTACAACTCATTTTCCCTTTGTTAATAGATATGGATTTTATTTTCTGAAAATGTATCAACAGCGCTCTTACGTATTGGGGCTTAAAAATGCTCAAAATTTAGAAAACATGTATATAGATGAAAAGGAGAACAAATTGTCATTTAGAGGGTATAATGATATATTATTACTAGGAGGCGGAGGGCACCGCACCGGAGAAGTCGGCGGGGGGTATGGTTTTCTCAAACATCAGGCTAAGATAATATACCCTAAATCCGAAATAGCATACTCTTGGGCGACACAGGACTGTATAACACTCGACGGTATGCCATATATCGGGAAATATTCTAAGAAATTTGATAATATATTTGTCGCAACCGGTTTCAATAAATGGGGGATGACATCGTCTATGGTAAGTGCGCAGATACTTTCAGATATGATCGTGGGAAAGAAAAATCCATATGCAAGTGTTTTTTCACCTCAGAGGTTTACTTTAAACAAAAGATTTTTTATACACCTTGGTAAAACTTTAAAGAACTTTGTTTACCCTTCCAAAAAGCGGTGTTCACACCTAGGATGTGCGTTGAAGTACAACAGGCAGGAACATTCTTGGGATTGTGCTTGTCACGGTTCAAGGTTCAGCGAAAAAGGGGATTTACTGGATAATCCTGCTACGAAAGGAGTCAACATTGAGTAAATATTTTAAAGGTTATTATTACAAGCACCAAAAGGGAGCAAACATACTATCTGTTATCGCCGGAGAAACGTCAGAAGAAAAATTTTTGCAGGTAATTACCAAAGAAGATTCTTATTATATACCTCATCAAAATGGGTGTACATTTTCCGGAAATGGGATGAATATAGACACAAAACATAAAAATATCTGTTTAAAGGGCAAAGTAACATATTCTAATATCACTCCGATAAAGTACGATATAATGGGTCCCTTTAAATTCATTCCAATGGAGTGTAAACATGAAATCGTAAGTATGAATCACAGAGTCGATGGAGGCTTTACGCTAAACGGTAAATTTCTGGACTTCACCAATGGAAACGGGTATATAGAAGGAGATAAGGGTACATCCTTCCCTCGAAGCTACCTATGGGTTCAATGCAATAACTTCGAACAGAGATACTCTATTGTGGCATCTGTAGCCGATATACCTTTGGGCTTAATGCATTTTAAAGGCTGCATATGTAATATAAACTATCTTGGAAAGGAGTATAGGCTTGCGACATATCTAGGTGCCAGAGTTATCCAATTAACGAGAAATAAGTTAATAGTAAAACAAAGAAAGTATGAATTAGTTGTAGATATCCTAAATCCTACAGGACAAAAACTGGTAGCTCCCGTATGCGGTAAAATGGACAAGCATATATATGAGGATATATCTTGCACAGCGGTATTCAGATTTTATATCAAGGGGCAAAAATTATTCGATATAACAAACAGTTTTACTAGTTTTGAATTTGTTGTTTAAATTATGTTTAACATTAGTATATGGTACGCTGTAAAAATTTTGGTATCTCTGCCGGACATCACAGTTCTTCTTTTAGAATGCTGTAAATTGCTGAGTCGCATTGTCTGCCGGTATTTGTGAGACCGTATTGTCTTAAAATTCCCTCAAACTTCATCCCGCATTTTAACATAACCTTTCCTGACGCAGGATTTTCTACCATATGGCGCAGCTGTATACGGTTAAAATTCACTTTACCTATTAAATAATCAATAACAGCTTTTAAAGCTTCGGTCATTATCCCTTTATTCCAGTGATTCCTTGAAAGGACATATCCAATTTCGCAAGTACACCTGTCCTGCATAATTTCGATAACATCAATACCTCCTATTGTTTCGTTTGTCTCTTTAAGAACAATGCACCATCTGTAAGAATTTTCGTTTTTATACTCGTCTATCCATTTATTTAAAACTTCATATGTCTCATCGATACTACCATGTGCCTTCCAAGAAAGATATTTTACATTTTCGGGATCTTTTGCCCAATTATTAAACATTTGAGCAGTGTCCCCCAATGTAAATCTCCTAAGTAAAAGTCTTTTTGTTTCTATATTTCGAGTTCCTATATGATTTAAACACATTAAAGAATCACTCCTGCATAAAAATATGATACTGAAGATAATATAAACACCGGAAAAGTTTTTATATAATTAAAATAACTACTTTCCCGCAATCCGTGTTAATTTAAGAAAGTTATTTTAAATATTCGATTTTGTTCGCAATATTTTCCGTAAAAAGTCCATCATGCTCAACGAAAATTATAGTTGGCTGAAATTTTAAAATCAAGTCTTCGATTTGTATACGGGATAAAACATCAATAAAATTAAGCGGTTCATCCCACAGATATAGATGAGCCCCCTCACAAAGGCTTTTTGCAATAAGGACCTTCTTTTTTTGACCTTCGCTAAAGTCCGAAATATCTTTCTCGAACTGCACTCTTGAAAAATCCATTTTTCTCAGAATTGTCTTAAATAAGCTTTCATCTATTTTTTCGGACTCTGCGAATTCTTTGAGTGTCCCGTTTAAGTCTAAAGTGTCCTGTGAGACGTAAGATATTTTTAAATTGCTTACTTTGTGGAAATCCCCTTTAAAGGTTATTTTTTTATCACCATTTATAAATTTTAATATGGTAGATTTTCCGCATCCGTTTTTTCCGCAAAGAGCAATTCTGTCACCCTGATTTACCTCAAAACTAATATTTTCACAAACTTTTTTATCACCATAGAACAAAGAAACTCCGTTTAAACTAAGAAGTCTCATGGAATTATGTTTCAGAAATCGGATTTTGAGCTTACCCACGCCCTCGATATTCTTAAGAAGAGCAGATTTTTCTTCTATAGCAGACTGTTTTCTCGCATCTATACTTTTAGAACGCTTCATCATTTTTGCAGCTTTATGTCCTACATAACCTCTGTCCGGTCTAAGACCTGAATTACGTGTACCATTTTTTGTTTTTTCCACTTTATTCGACCAATCAGCACTTTGTTTTGCGGAATTCTCGAGTCTTACGATATCCTTTTTGAGTTTTTCATTTTTAGCTATTTCAAAATCATCTTGTCTGCGTTTGTTTTCATACCACGAGGTAAAATTACCTTTTTGAATTTGTATATCTGCTCTATTAATAGATAAAATATGGTCAACGCAGTTATCAAGAAATTTTCTGTCATGTGAGACAAGAATAAATCCTTTTTTGGATTTAAGATAATTACTGACTATTTTCCTAGCCTTTATATCCAAATGATTTGCAGGTTCATCAATCAGTAAAAAAGAATTTTCTTTTAAAAATAAGCTGACAAGCAAAATTTTAACTTGCTGGCCACCGCTAAGCGATTCAAAGGGTCTGTACAGTACCTCTTCATCCATGTCTAAAAGAGACAATTCCCTTTGGATTTTCCAGTAATCATAGTCTTCTGTATGGGATTTTTCTTTAATTATATCCATTGAAAATTCCGACCTATCACTAACCTCAAATGGGAAATATTCAAAATCCACACTGCTGGAAATGGTTCCGCTATATTTATATTTTTTCATCAAAAGTTTAAGAAATGTAGTTTTACCCCTGCCGTTTCTCCCTATAAGTCCGAGTCTCCAAGTTGTATCTATATTAAAAGATACGTTTTCAAAAATATTATCGTAGCTGCCTTCATATGCAAAGCTCAAATTTGAAACGTTTACCATAGACATAAAATCACACCTTCTAAAAAATATGGACTGCAAGAGAGCAATTCTCGCAGCCCACAGTATTCATCCAAGGTATAATCTCTATTTTTGGGGCAAGCAAAAAGCACAACTCTCCTGCAAAAGGTACAAAAAACCCATAAATACAAACAGTATTCTGAACATCATACCCTGGTAATCTAGCAAGAAACGTTGCGCATCCTTCCACCCCTTAAAAATCATCGCTTTCATAATACTACAAATAAATATAAAAATCAAGGATTATTAGGCAAATAATTTGAATCCTTTGTCTAATATTTTGAAGTCATGAGAACGCCCGAAACACTTGATCATAATTCTTTCCCCTTGCAAAAGCCTGATGATAGGATTCTACCAGTCTTGGATTTGCAAATTGGCCGCATTTTTGCTTTTTAAACCACAGCCATGTTTCTTCGAGAATTTTTATCTGTTCTGAGCGGTTTTCCGTCTTTTTGTCCAGAGCTCGAATATTCGCTTGGTTTTGAAACCCTCTCGCCTCTCAAATTTCGCAGATCTAAGAAGCCGGGGCTATCCAATTCGAATGAAGGCTCATCATCCGGATCCGGCGGTTCGAAAACTCATGCTGACCTTTCCGATGCTATTTTATCAGCTGACGGTTCAT
>CASPLG010000029.1 GCA_949422855.1 uncultured Eubacteriales bacterium
TCCCTATTTTCTCTTCTTTCTCTGAGCATGTTCTTTTGCACTATTAGCTCAGCTGATATAATAGTGTAGTTACTGATGTTTTTTATACTTAGAATTGGTAGTATTTGTGGGTTGTCTGAGTGATCAGATGTTTTTTATTTGTAATATTCTAAAATTTTTTTCAATCGATAGCTAACACCGGATTTTGTTATAGGTTCGGGAGATAGTTTGGAAAGCTCGCTCAAGGACAGATATGGATTTTTGAGTCTTAGTATGGCAGTTTGTTTGAGGTGCTCCGGCATTTTACTCCATGCTTCTGACCTTCTTAATTTTCTTATTTTGTGTATTTGCTCTGAGGCGGCGAATGTTGTTTTGGTTATGTTTGCAGTTTCGAAATTGGTTGTTCTGTTTATATAGTTTCGCACTTCTTTCATCATTTTTATCTGTATGAACTGCATAGATGAGTTGGTTGCGCCTATGTACGTCAGGAAGTCTATTATTTGGGTGTGGTCTTTCATATAAATGTATATGCCGGATTTTCGTCTAGTGATTTTAGGCATTAGGTTTGCAACATTGACCTTTTTGAGAGCATTAACCAGCAAGTCAGAGTGCGTGTTGTCTTTGAGCGAGAATTCGAGATGATAATTAGACTTAGGGTTCGTGATATTGCCACATGACAAGAATGCTCCACGCAGTATAGGTGGTAGGTAGGCGTTATCAGAGGTTGACATTAAATTTTGTAGATTGTTTGTCATTTTTTTTATATCTAAGTTTCTATCAAAGGGCAGGTAGAATAGAAAATTTTCAGTTTTTACTTTATTTTCGGATGTGTTATATAGGTAAAACGATATCTTTTCGACTAATTGCTTGCATTCTGATACAAACAAATACTTTTTATTCATAAGATGCTTACTAAATACTAATATACTGTATATTTCGGCTTTATTTTCCTCATATTTCCCAGTGGGGAGATTAGAAAGTTCCTCTTTAACTTTGAGTGAATAAGACATTTAATCTCACCTTTCTTAGCTTTTTTGGATGTCCCTATGTGAAACACCGGCATAATAACCTAAATTTACTAGATGATTATATAGACAATTAGTTATAGCAACAGAACGATGTTTCCCACCGGTGCATCCAATAGCGATTACCAGTTGACTTTTACCCTCTTGGATATAGAGAGGCAGCATAAAATCCAACAAAGAAAAGAGTTTTTCTATAAATATTTTAGTGGAATTTTTTTGCAGCACAAATTCTTTGACTTTATCATCTAAACCTGTTAACTCGCATAGCTGTTTATTGTAATACGGATTTGGAAAACATCTGACGTCGAAGATTAAGTTTGCTTCTGAGGGAGACCCGTATTTAAACCCAAACGACATACAATTTACCGTAAGCATGTTTTTGGACTTTTTTAAAAATAGTTCGGAAATTCTATGTTTAAGCTGAAAGGGAGAAAGCAGCGAAGTATCTATTATATAATCTGCAATTTCACGCAAAGGTTTTAGGGCGTTTCGCTCAATTTCTATTGAATTAATGACAGAACCGTTGTAAATATCGACTAGTGGGTGTTTCCTTCTGGTGACTATATATCGCCGTATGATGACTTCATTTTTAGCTTCGAGAAACAAAATTTTATAATTAAAGCCTTGTCCATCTAAAATTTTCAATGCATCAAATAGGTTTTCGAATTTTCCATGTCTATCCCTCACGTCGCTCACAACTGCGACTTTCTTTTTTTCTAAATCATTTGAGGTATCGCAAAGCTCATAAAAAGGAGGGATAAGTTCTGGTGGGATATTATCAACGCAATAGTATCCAATATCCTCCAAAAATTCTATAGCTTTAGATTTCCCCGCTCCGGAAAGACCTGTCACAATCAAAAAATTCAATTTTATCCTCCTAAATCAATTACACGTCTAAATTCACTTTCCCCAGGGTTTTTACTTCACATTCCAGCATAATGCCCGACTCTTGAAAAACGGTTTTTTTTATGTGCCGTATAAGTTTTGCAACATCTTCACAGACCGCATTCCCGGTATTTACGATGAATCCGGCATGTTTGGTGCTGACCATCGCCCCTCCGAAAGATTTACCTTTAAGACCGGACTTTTCTATCAAAGCCCCGGCATAATACCCGTTCCCCGGACGTTTAAACACACTGCCGCAGTTTGGGTATTCCAAAGGCTGTTTTGACTTACGTTTTTTAATAATTTCGTACATTCTCTTTCGTATCTCATCCGGGTCATCGGGAGTAAGTTTTAAAATCATATCAATTATGACATAATCCTTATTTGTATAAATACTTTTTCTGTAAGATAGTGCCATATTCTCCTTTGATATGGTTTTAATTTCTCCGTCAGAACTGATATAAGTACTCGTCTGCAATAAAGACTCGAGTTCTTTGTTATATGCTCCTGCGTTCATATATACCGCTCCGCCGCAAGAACCGGGGATTCCCCAGGCAAACTCCAAACCGGAAAGGTTGTTTTGAAGGGCGAACACGCAAGCTTTGGCCAAAGAAGCACCACATCCGCACTGTATCTGATTATCCGATATGAGGCGGACAGAATTAAAATCCCCGCAAAGCCTTATTATCACGCCGCGAAACCCCTCATCAGATACTAGTAAATTAGAGCCGTTCCCGATTATGAAAAATGGGACATTATTCTCTTTAATATATTTTACCAATTCGGTAAGCCGGTGTACATCGCCTACTTCTATGAGTAAATCTGCAGGACCGCCTATCTTAAATGTCGTATATTTGGACAGTGGTTCATTTTTTAATATTTTGCATCCTTTTTCATGAAAAATCTCAATTAAATCATCATACTTAAACAAGTCTAGAAACACCGCCATAAAATTTAAAATTTATATTTCAAAGAAACCTGTATATTTTTCCAAGTACCCATTAAATCTATCTATATCAGCATTAATAACCAACTCTTCGGGGAAATCTACCTCTTCAAGCAGCTTTAAAGCTTTATCGAACCGTCCGACACTCGTGCAAAAATGCGAATCTGAATTTACTATAATGGGAACACCATATTTTTTGCACAGAGAAGCAATTTTCTTACAATTAGATTCAGAGCCCTTTCTGACCATAAAAGAACTGTTATTTATCTCCACTAATTTCCCATTTCTGCCAAACTCCGGTATGACCTTGTCGTAATCATACACAAATGACGCCGATCCACTATGACCTATCACATTAACACTCGGATTTTTACTCACGCTGAGCCATGCCTCTGTACATTCATCCGTATCATGTATGCCGGTATACGCCACATCGTGCATTGATGCGACTATCCAATCAAGAGGCTTATGCAGATTTTTAGGTAAATCCAAATCGCCTTTTGCATTTAGTACGTTTGCCTCAGCACCCCTTAAAACTTTCACACCCTGTACTTCACGTGGTATAGCTCTGAGATTATTAAAAAACCATGTCCCGGGCGAGCCCGGAGTATATTCGCAGTGATCTGTTAAAGCCAGTGCATAAAGACCTTGATTTTTGGCTTCGATTATGTTTTCCATTGCGGTGCTGTATGCGTGGGTCGAAGCTATAGTATGACAATGTGTATCTGCAATTATTTTCACTTTATATCCCCCTCAATAACCTGAATTGCGCAAACAATTTTATGTGTATGCCGGCTAAAATGTAACATATGCTGAGTCAGAGATCCCACATACATCTTTTCAGTTCACAACTCTCACCGGGGAAGTCTATCCCGAGATTTATAAACAGTTCTCTGGCAGCGTTGTACCCCATTTTCCTTTGGCGGTTATTCATAGCTGCAATTTCGATTATTACTGCAAGGTTTCGTCCTGTTCTGACGGGTATTGTCAAAAATGGGACTCTCACACCCAAAATTTCAGTAAAGGCGTTAGCGCCCATCCTATCATATGTCTCATCGTCACGCCACACTTCTAAATTTATGACCATATCTATATTTTCAGATACCTTTACTGCACCTATTCCGAAGATTCTGCGGGCATTTATTATACCTATCCCACGAACCTCTATGAAATGTCGTACATTATCAGGAGCGTATCCAACAAGTGTACTCTTTGAAATTTTCCTTATGTCCACTACGTCGTCTGCTATTAATCGGTGACCACGTTTCAACAGCTCTAAAGCAGTTTCACTTTTTCCTATACCGCTTTCTCCAATCAGAAGTATCCCTTCGCCATGGACATTCATAAGTCCGCCGGAACGCCTTATTCTGGGAGCAAGAGCCGCACTCAAGTACGAAACCAGAGAAGATATGACTTCTGATGTTTCACTGGTGGATACAAGTACGGGTATTAAAAACTTTTGGGCGATGTCCAGCACTTCACTTGGGGGAGTTATGCCTCGGGTTATGAGAAGAGCCGGAGAATGAAGCGACAAAATGGCTTCTACAGATTTGTAAACTTCATTTGTACTGAGCGTAGAGAGAAATGACATTTCGCTTTGTCCCATAATTAGGACTCTTTCATTGTCAAAATCGTCCAAACTACCAATAATTTCAAGTCCCATACGATTAATTTCAGCCGACCGGACAAATAAATTTTCAGGGTCATCAGGCATAAATATCTCCTCAAGAGACAGTTCTCTTATTAGGTCCGATAAAGGAGCCGCAAAATCTGTAGACAATAAAATCACCGCCGTTTTTTTAAATTCACAGTTTATAGTTTACCACACACGGGGAAAAAATTAAAGTAAATATATTAAACTTTTATGCTGAAGAATATTTTCTGATTTGCTTGCAAAAATTAATTAAAAGGGTAAGTCCAAGGAGGAGGAAATATTGTTTAAATTTTTAGAGAAATTCCGGGAAATTTACGAGTCTCAAAATAAAAACGGGTGTGTGCAAGGCACTGATAAAAAACATTTTATTTCGCAGTCGCTCACTGAAACAATATCACTTTTTAAACAGAAATTCGGAGTCAGCGAAGACCTGACCATAAGACAAATGAGAATATTGGGGCTTGACAGTGCGATTATAACGATTGCCGGGCTTGTGAACAAAGAGACGCTTGGCAATAATTTTATGAATTACATCCCCACAATTACAGATTTTGAAGGTACACCTATTCAGAAATATGAATATTTGAGGGATAATATTATTCCTTCGTGCGATATCATCCAGATTTCCACTTATGAAGATGCATTTTATAAAGCTATGTCCGGGTTTGCGCTCTTGGCCCTCGATGGCTGTGACAGAATGATAGCTATAGGAGTTCAAGGGTACAGTTCAAGGGGCGTTTCGGAACCCTCGGCAGAGGTTGTACAGAGAGGCTCAAGGGAAGGATTTGTAGAACCGCTGAGGACGAATATGACCTTGATAAGAAGGAGGATGAAAAATCCTACTCTTAAATTTGAGACGTCCCAGGTGGGAAGCATAAGTAAAACGGAAATATGTATTTGCTACATGGAGGATAAAGTTTCTGCCGATATCCTCGATAAGGTCAAGAAAAGATTAGAGAATATAAATCTTGAGACGGTGATGGCGGCAGGATATATAGTACCGTACCTGGAAGAAGAAAATGATATGTCTTTTTTCAGCAGCATAGGTATGACGGAAAGACCCGATACGGTCTGCGGCAAGCTTGCGGAGGGCAGAATTGCCATAATAGTGGACGGTACACCGAATGTATTGATAGTACCGTATCTTTTTACGGAGTATTTCCAGTGCATGGACGACTATATTATAAGACCCTATTTTGCGTCATTTACGAGGTTTTTAAGATATCTTGGTTTTTTTCTGGCGATTCTTCTGCCCGGAGTGTACGTTGGAGTAGGAACATTTAATCCGGAACTTTTGCCGGGGCAGCTCCTTAACAAAATAGCCTTGGCAGTAGGTACAACTCCATTTTCGCTTATGTTCGAAACGCTTTTAATACACTTTTTCTATGAACTCATGAGAGAGGCCGGCTTGAGACTGCCTAAACCTTTAGGTCATGCCATCAGCATCGTGGGAGGGCTTGTAATAGGGGATACAGCGATAAGAGCAGGACTTGTTGGAGCACCCACATTAATGATAGTGGCACTCACGGCGATATCCTCATACGTAATACCGAATCTATATGAACCCATAGCTATGCTCAGGTTTATTTTCATACTGGTGGGAGGAATTTTAGGAATATGGGGAGTAATGATTTTATTTGCGGCAGTACTTATTAACATCTGTGCGAAAACCAATTATGAAGTGCCATTTACTGCACCGATTTCTCCTTTTAGTATGTTCGGCATGAGGGATGTCTTTGTAAGAGCCGGTTGGAAAATACTCTCCATGCGTGACAGCACGGTACAAAATATGCCGGGTTCACACCCTAAAAAACCAAAGGGGCAGATATAGTTATGAAAAAGAGACTTGTTATATCAGTCGCACAGATGTTTTCCATGCTTTTTATAAGCAGGCTCGTTGTAGAGACGACTTACAGTGCGGTTATGTCTGAAGGCAACAGTCTTTGGGATCACATATTATCTTCATTTATATCTTTTATACTTGTATTTATATTGATTATACCAATTTACTATCTGTTTGGCATGGATGAATCAAAGGATATACTCGATAATTCATACGAACTTATAGGGAAATCGGCACACATTATATCTTTTATATACGTAGTGTATTTTATGTTTACATGCGTGCACACCCTAGCACTTTTCAAGATTTTCTTATCTAATGTTATAAACCCTCCCATCTCAACGGAAATTCTACTTACATTAATGGTACTATCAGCATGTTACGGCGCTTATAAAGGGGTAGAGGGAATAGCAAGAACTTCCTCAATAGTATTGTTTTTTATCGTAGGTGCAATTATATTTATGGGTATCTCTCTTTACAGCGAAATCGATACGGTTAATTTTGACCCGTTTTTGTATGAGGGGAACGAATCCATGTTTGGCGGAGTAATGTTTATGATATCGAGGTCATCGTGCATACCGGCTTTAGCATTGTTACTGCCGATGGCTAAGGGAGATGTGCGCAAAGGAGCGGTTGTTTGGAATGCGGGAGTATATTTGCTTATAGCGGCAGTCATATTTTTGATGACGGGTGCAATGGGGGATTTTTTACAAACTCAGCTTTTCCCGGTATATGCCGCCGCAAGTATCGCAAAAATAGGAACTCTTGAACATTTAGATGCTCTATATTTAGGGATATGGACGATGGGTATATTTATAAAACTGGCATTATTTTTGATGTTGTCGGGGGAGTGCGCAAAAAAGATAGTAGGGGAGAAAATAGGACGGCTTTTTGTATTAATATTCGGTGCGATTGTGATGCTTTCGGGGATACTGCTTGATAAAAATGCGGTTTCTTCAGGGATTTTTGCTTCGCCGTCTCTGCTGCTGGCAATGCTCTTTACCGGAGTAGTGATTCCGATTATATGCATTGTAATTAAAAAGTCCGGGATGAAGGGGGAGGGGAAAAAGAGTGAAAACTAGGATAGTTTTTTTGGTGTTTTTAATGTGCTTGTCGGCGTTTCTCATGACGGGGTGTTCAGGCAGCGTACAAATCCACGAAAGAATGATGGTTCAGGGAATAGGTATAGACACTACCGATTCAGGATATAAAGTGACAATTCAGGCACTTGACTTTAAGAATCCCGCGGGAGAAAATGAACCATCAGTAAAAGTTATGGAGCTGAGTGGTCAGACTTTGTTTGAGGCTCTTGACAATGCGTCTAAAAGAAGCGGTTTAGTGCCTATGTATTCGCAGAATCTAATTGTAGTTATGGGTCATGACGCAGCAGTGGGCGGTGCGAATCATTTCTTGGATTTCTTTATACGTCACTATGAAGCGAGACCTAATGTGAAAATCTGTGTATCTGAAACAACAGCCTCTGAAATCATGGCTTTTGAATCAGATAAGGGAGTTATGCAGGCAAAAGATATAAGCGAATTAATCCCCAATGAAATAAATTCCGATATTTTACACTTTGCCGCGGCATTGCAGGAGAGCACCTCCGACCCCGTATGTGCATATCTAGGGGTTGATGGAGATGACAAAAAGAAATCGATTAATATAAAGGGGCTTGCGTTCTTCGCAGGAGATAAATTTGCAGGATCAGTACTTGACGATGAATATTTAGCAGCTTTAGCCGTAATGGGAACGGGAGATTTAGGGGCATACAGCATTTATGCGGATGGCATAGGCAGTATATCGCTAGAGCTCGGTAAAGTAAAAAGTCACATAAAACCTAATGCAGGTGAAACCGATAAAACTTTTGAAATAGATATAGACATAAAGGCAAGCGTTCTTGAGGTTACACCGCATAAAGGGGTCAGAATAGGCAGCGAGGAGCAGACAAAGATCCAAAAACAGCTGGATAGTGAGATTCAAAGAATCTGTAAGCAGACCGTAGAGAAAATTATCAAATCAAATAGTGATATATTTAGGTTTGGAAAGGTCTTAATGAATAAAAAACCTCAATACTTTAAAAAGGTGAGCGACAGTTGGAAAGAAACTATGCAGACATTCTCTTACAAAATAAACGTAAACTCCGAACTTACCATAACCGGTACTGAAATATAGAAAAATGTCTCTAAAAAATCTTCTGGTGTCTTTTTATTTGCGTCATCTGAGAAAACATTTGAACGAGAAACCAAAATAACTAAAAAACACCAAAAAGAGGGATTGCGGCTTCCCTCTTTTGAACCCCACAAATGCCGGATATATCCCTAACCCGGTATTAAAGCTTTTAGTTTTCACCAATAAGCTATCATTTTTCAGGGCTGTTTACTGTATAAAATGCTTAAAGTGTAGTATTTACAGTTCCGAAAAACTTATTATGTATGGCGTTTAAAGCTTGGTCAACTTCTCCGGAGCATATTATTACAGATACTCTTATTTCGCTTGTTGCAATCATCTGGATATTTATTTTTTCTTCATAAAGAGCCTCAAACATTTTAGAAGCAATTCCTACCTGATTTTCCATCCCCGTCCCAACTATGGACACTTTTGATACATTTTCTTCATATATAATCTTGGTATTTTCCAGGTTTTCAATGTATTTATTGAGAATCTCCAAAGAGTCATCCAGCTGACATTTAGGAATTGTAAAAGATATATCCTTTAAATTTTTGCCGTTCTCGGACTGCAATATAATATCAACATTTATACCCTTAGCCGCAAGCTTTGAGAAGAGCTTAAATGCTGCTCCGGGCTTATCCGGGATATTCGTAACGGATACCATTGCGACATTTTCGTCGGCGGCGATACCGCAAATCGGCACTTTTTCAGACTGCGTGACCTCTTTGATAATTGTTCCGGGAATATCATTCATACTTGAAAGCACCTCTATTTCGACATTATGTTTTTTTGCAACTTCCACTGAGTAATTATTCAGAACCTGGGCACCGAGCGTAGAGAGTTCCAACATTTCATCATACGAGATTACATCTAATTTCTTGGCATTTTTAACTCTCCTTGGGTCGGCAGTGAATACACCGTCTACATCTGTATATATTTTGCATTTATCGGCATTTAACACCGCAGCGAGAGCAACTGCACTTGTATCTGACCCTCCCCTGCCTAATGTTGTGATGTCTCCATAGGTATTAAGCCCCTGGAATCCTGCGACAATAACGATATTTTTTTTATCCAACTCTTTTTTTATTCTGTCGGTATTTATCTTTTCAATTTTTGCATTTCCATACGTTGCGCACGTAAGAAACCCTGCCTGCCAACCCAAAAGTGAAACTACGGGATATCCCAGTTTTTCAATGGCCATAGCGAGCAGCGACATGGAAACTTGTTCTCCGGCGGACAGCAATACATCCATCTCACGTTTAGAACCGTGCGGATTTATTTCATCAGCCATACGTATAAAATTATCTGTTGTATCACCCTGGGCGGAGACAACCGCAATAATATCATCTCCGTTTAAATACGCCCTCGATATTATACCTGCAACGTTAAATATCCTCTCGCTGTTTGCTACAGAGCTTCCTCCGAATTTTTGGACGATAAGACTCATGAATCGTGACGCCTCCTTAATATATATAAAATCAATTTGTTATCATAAATATAAAGTTTTATTCACTAATATTATATTCGGGAAGCTTTATATTGACATATAACCAGTTAAATGCGCAAATTTTGCCGTGAAACTATGTGCCCGGTACTATTTCCGGGATAAGCTGTTCTGCTCCTTCCATAATGCGGAATCTCCCAAAGAAGTCCTGCAAACTAGGAGAATCGTCAATCCCGGGAGGGGACTCGCGCGGGGATTCGGCGGGGGTTGGGGGTTGCTGACTTGGGTCAGTGGAATTTTCGGGCGGCTCAGAGTCTTCAGGTGAGCTTTCGATATTGGATGACTGTGCAGATTTGTCATTTACGGAAAAGCCAAAGTGTGAAGAGCACCTCGGAGGCAAATTATTATTGGCATAATAGCCTACTGCGGTGTGGGGGCATGAAGAATTTGCCGCACCGCCGCTGTCTTTACAGTAGCTCATTTCAACCACATTCGGGTCATAATTAAAATCCTTCTCCGGCAGAGCACTTAAATATTTAACATTAATGGCTTTCCAGATACGGACGGCTGAAGCTGTCTCATAAATACGTTTTGGATTGTCATAGCCCACCCATATGCCGGACACCGCATACGGGCTAAGTCCTATAAGCCAGCTGTCATGGTCGTCATTTGTCGTACCGGTTTTACCGACTATATTCCAGCCTTCAATATTTGCCCCACGTCCTGTACCCTCGCTTCCTACTATTACATTACGAAGAAGTCTGTTCATTATGGTGGCGGTTTGGGAACTTATTGCTTGAGAAGGTATATTACTGCGGTTGTCCAGAATCACTTTATCGTATCTGTCGGTCACGTAGAAATAAGAATACGGTTTACAATACTGCCCTCCATTGCCGAAAATTTGGAAAGCTGCAGTCATTTCTCTTACGGTAACTCCCACATGGGTTCCTCCTGTGGCGAGTGCTGACAAAGACGAAGCATCACTTGCATCCAGACTGTGAAATCCAAGCTTTTCGGTCAAAAACTCATAGCTTTTCGCAGTCGATATCGAATTAAGAACTTGTGCGGCGGGAGCGTTTGCTGATTTCTCCAGAGCCCACTGAAGAGTAACTTTGCCTTTATAACCTTTGTACCAGTTACTTGGCCAGCTTCTTAAATCTCCGTTTCCGTCGGCATCTATCTGTAAAGGTTCGTCGTTTATCAGTGAAGAATAATTATAAGCCCCTGAGTCTATTGCCGGAGCGTATACGGAAATAGGTTTCATAGTCGAGCCCGGCTGACGTTTTGCAAAATTTGCCCGGTCGTACCATAAATTACCCGTTTTCTGTTCACGGCAGCCGAGAGTCGCAAGAATTCTGCCATCGAACCCCATCATTATATATCCGAGCTCTAAATCCTTATCATGCGGCATAACGGAACTATCTCTTATTGTCGTTTGTGCAATATCTTGTGCATTTTTATCCATTGCAGAGTAAATTTTAAGCCCACCGGTAAGAAGAATATTTTCTGCTGCTGTTTTGCCTATGTTGTATTTGGCACACAAGTCATTAACCACATCATTTAGCATTGCTTCTATATACCAATTCCTCACGGGATTTACAGATGACGGGTTTGAACCATCATCATCCGCATCCTGGCTGAACTGCATATTTTCAGATTCCTGCATAGCCTGATTATATTCATCTTCTGTAATTTTCTGCTGTTCAAACATCTCTTGCAGCACGGTTTCACGGCGTTTTTTGTTTTTCTCCGGATAATAAAAAGGGTTATATGCCGTGGGATTTTGAGTTATGCCGGCAATAGCGGCACACTCAGCTATGGAACAGTCCTGAATATTTTTATTGAAATAGATGTTTGCGGCGGCTTGTACTCCACGGCTCCCCGCACCGAAATTAACCGTATTGAGGTAGGCTTCTATAATTTGATCCTTTGAATAGTTTTCTTCAAAATGTATGGCTCGAAATATCTCACGCAATTTTCGGGTCAAGCTTGTTTCGTTATCATCGGTAATGTTTTTTATCAGCTGCTGAGTAAGGGTGGAGCCGCCGTGGCTCTGCGAACCTTTGAGAAGGCTTGCAACGGCACTCATTGTGCGTACCCAGTCCACGCCGCTGTGTTCATAAAATCTTTTATCTTCAATGGCTATAATTGCATCCTTCATTCGTTCGGGGATGTCCTTAAAGTCGATCCAAATTCTGTTTTCCTGATTAAATACACGTTGATATTCTTGAGGGACACCATTTTCGTCATTTACGTATATGAAACTTGTAAGTGCCATTTTAGAGGTATTAAGGTCCAATATTATATTGTTGTCGTCCAGTGACAATACATAAGTGCGTATGGATAGCAGTACAATTATGGATGTAATTGCTCCTATGACGAAAAGGCTTAAAATAAATTTCATTATCAGTATAAGTATAAGCCTGAGTGTATGTTTTTTGCTCTTAGGAGGTGGAATATTGCCGGAGGTGGGGCTATCCGGGATGAATCCATCGCAACTGTATTTGCTTATATCTGTTTTTTGCATTTATAAATTCTTGCCCCCTATTAAGTAGTTGTATTATAATATACCACTTTTCGATACAAATTAAAAGCATACATTGACTCAAATCCGTAAATTCATATTAATTTCTGATAAGTGATGGATTTATAGAATTATTATTAGTATAATAGTACCATATAAACTATCAAATGCTGTAAACTTTAGTAAAATATGAGGGGGAAATATTTATGGGACTGCCTGTGGTAACCGGAGGAAAAGCTATGTGCACGATGGGAATGGGGATTTTTAATATTACTGCCGTTGGGAATGTGATGATAGAAAATAAACCTGTTCTGACGACTAAAGACAATGTTCCTTTTTTTAATGTGGCTCCGATGGGGGTTATGTGTATTTCTCTGGCAAATCCTATGGTAGCCAGTGCAACAGCTGCAGCACTGGGGGTATTGACTCCACAGCCGTGTGTTCCGCAGTTTGTGGGTCCTTGGATAACGGGGACTATCAGCTGCAGGGTAAAAGGAATGGGGATTGTTGATAATACGTGCTCGCTTATGTGTGCATATGGAGGGAAAATAAGCATAACTTTCCCGGGTGCGGTTAAGACTATAGTAAGGTAGGGTATCATTCTGAGAATGTACAAGAAAATTCTTCCCTTCAGGGATAATTTCCTTTTTGATTCACGGGTTACCTTTTTAAGGCTCGTGGTTCCAACCGAAGTCAAGGCTTTTAGGGGTTATAGTTAATAAATCTGAAAAAGGGAGAGCTGTTTTGTACAGCCGGAAAATTTTAAGAGGCTGGGTCCGGGCAGCAGCCCGGTCGTTTAGGGGGATTACCAAAAGGGGGAATCCAAATCCCCCTTTGGAACGTTTTTTGGTTCTTTTTGTCGTTTGACAAAAACGAACGAATATGGTAGGAAAATACTCTCGGATACTTTTAATATAACCCTTTGTCGCGCTTTGGCGGATAGGGTCTTGAACTATTATGTGAAAATATACTTTAGTTTATAGTTTTGGAGTAATCACACACACTTTTTAGACAGCACTCGCTGCATTTCGGGCTTCTTGCGGTGCAGACGAGCCTTCCGTGGATTACAATTCGGTGACAAAATGCATTGGATTCATCAGAGGGAAGGAGTTTGAGCATAATTTTTTCTATTTTTAGAGGATCTTTTGTATTGTGAAAGCCCAGACGTCCTGTTATCCTTATGAAGTGGGTGTCAACAACGACGGCTGGTTTCCCGTATATATCGCCCATGACTAAATTTGCGGTTTTGCGTCCGACTCCGGGCAGTGAAGTAAGATCCTGCATGTTATCCGGTACCGACCCGCCGAAATCAGATATTATCTTTTTGCACATCTGCACAATATCTCTTGCTTTGGTTTTATATAGACCGCAGGAATGTATATATTTTTCAACCTCATTTATGTCAGCGTCGGCAAAAGCTTCAACGTCCGGAAATCTGAGGAACAGTGCTGGGGTTACACGGTTGACTCTGGCATCTGTACACTGTGCCGAAAGCCTCGTTGATATGAGCATCTGTAGTGCATCGGTGTAATTTAAGGAACACTGAGCATCAGGATACTGTTGCTTTAATTTTTCTACGCAAAATAAAGCTTTATCTTCCATTTTCGTATCAATCAGCCCCCCTCTAATTTGTTATTTTATAACTGGTCATCTTTTTTTTCAATATGAGGAGGTGCGAATTTGATATAAATTATAAAATAAGGGCGTTTTTTAGGATTTATTTTATCATAAACATAGAAATGAAAAAAAGAGTTGACATTGGTTAAGGGATGTGATAAAGTAGAGTAAGACGTGCGGTGAGGCTGTGCGTTGGTATGGACATTGAAAAGGGAATAGAAGAGAAGAATTAGAGGAGAAGCAGGAAAGC
>CASPLG010000030.1 GCA_949422855.1 uncultured Eubacteriales bacterium
AATAGAATTTAATTTTACAAAATTAAGCATAAATGATAATATTATTATAAAACATAGAAAGGGATATTAATGGTAAATAAGTCTAAAATTCAAAAAGCTGCTCTTTGGTGTGCATGTTTAACTTTTATGGGGTTCCTCTGTTATGATTTTTATACAAATAAAAACAGCGCAGATATTAACAATCCTCCTTTAGCGGTAAATGAAAATAATACCTTGGAAAATAGCGATTTAAAAAATAATAACCTTAAAAAAGTAAAGAAAAAGGTAAAGCAAAAGAAAAATAAATCCAAGAAAGCTATGCGGAAAGGAAAAACATACAAAAAATCCGGCAAGAAAAAGGTAAAACCAACTAAACCTATTAACATAAATACAGCAACTGTTTCTGAGCTTTGCAACGGACTCAAGGGAATAGGAGCAGCAAAGGCAAAACTTATAGTGCTCTACAGAAATAAAATGGGGAAATTTTTAAATATTGCAGAGATTAAAAATATAAGAGTAATAGGAGAAAAAACCTTTAGAAATCTGGCTGATTCGATAACCGTGTAAGTGCGAATTCCCCCCAAATTCAAGCCCCTTTAATTTGAGCGAATTCTTAATTACTATATTGTAACCACAGAAATTAAATGTTATAATGCTTCCGAGAGGTGTTAATGATGTGGTTTTTGCAACCCGGTATTACTGTTTCTGATGTTATTATGCGAATTTTGGCAGCCTTGGTGATAATATTTTTAATAATGCCCTTGCACGAATTTTCTCATGGATTTGTTGCATACAAGCTTGGGGATAAATCTATAAAATACAGCGGGCGTTTGACTTTAAATCCTGCGGTGCATTTCGACCCTTTGGGAGCATTTAGTATTTTGGTTTTTGATATCGGGTGGTCCAAATCTGTGCCAATAGACCCGAGAGGGTTCAAGTGTCCCAAAAGAGATATGGCTTTAACTGCTTTGGCAGGCCCCT
Organism: uncultured Eubacteriales bacterium; assembly: GCA_949422855.1. Taxonomy (GTDB): domain Bacteria; phylum Bacillota; class Clostridia; order Oscillospirales; family Acutalibacteraceae; genus CASPLG01. The sequence goes on from CASPLG010000030.1 coordinate 961, forward strand.
TGTCGAATATTATTGCTGCAATAGTAGGTGCTGTGCTTTTAAACGGAACCACGTTTTTAACGGGAATTCCAATAAATTTATTCCAAAAGTTTCTTTCTTACTATATACTAATCAACATATCTTTAGCTGCCTTCAATTTTTTGCCTATCCCGCCCCTTGACGGATATAAAATTTTAGAATGCCTAATTCCTGATAGATATTTATTTAACTACTATAAGTATTATCCGGTAATACTTTTATCGCTCATGGGTCTTATGCTTTTCGGATTTTTTGATATACCTTTGATGTTTATAAGAAAGACCATATATACTTTCGTAATTCAGGTGGGAAGTCTGCCGTTTTTGGCGTTTATGTAAATGGATAAAATTTCATATAAGTTAGAAACCTTCGAAGGCCCTTTAGATTTACTTTTACATCTGGTAAATAAGAATAAATTGGACATCAAAGATATTAAAATAAGTATATTATTGGATCAATATGTGGAACACATAAATAGGATGGAAGAGCTAGGAGTATACATAGAGAGTGAATTCCTTAATATGGTCTCTAGGCTGATTTATATAAAAACACTTTCTCTGTTACCTAAAAATGAAGAGGAAAAGGTACTTAAAGAAGAATTATCATTAGAGCTTACAGAATACCAAAAAGTAAAAAATATGGCGAAAATAATATCTCAAAATATCAACTTTGACTCATTTAGTAGAAGCCCTGAAAAAATACAGGTGGAGTATGAATTTAATAATAAAATAGACCTCAGTAAATTTGTTAAATCTTATGTTAATTTATGCAGGCAGGCTGACCCAGTATCTGATAAGCCTAACGAAAAATTAGATGCGATAACATCCAGGAAAATTGTACCTGTATATTTGGCAGCTATTTCTATCCTCAGAAAACTGAAGAAATTTAGTTCTATCAAATATTCTGAGATTTTTACAAAGGTTATGCCAAAATCATTGCTAATTGCCACATTTTTGGCAATTCTCGAGCTTATTAAAATAAAAAGAATAAATATCGACAGTGATTACAACTGCACTAGGAGAAAAGAAAATGGAATGTAAAAAGGACTCTTTGCATGCCGCTTTTGAGGCAATATTGTTTTCTAATGGGGAACCGGTCTCAGTAAAACGTCTATCTAAAATCATGGATATCTGCGAAGATGATTTGGAAAAAGTTTGCAGTGAAGTTATGGGAAAATTTGAGCAAAATAATAGTGGGATTCGCATTGTTAAACTTGGAGATAAGTATCAGATGTGTTCCAAGAAAGAGTATGGAAGTTATGTAAAAAGTTTTATGAACGCCAAAAAAGAAGTCTCTTTGTCGGGTGCAGCGACGGAGGTCTTAGCTATAATTGCCTACAAACAACCTGTTACAAGAGCATTTATCGAAAATATTAGAAATACGGATTGCAGAGAGATTCTAAACGGCCTTATGTCAAAATCTTTAATCGAAGAAAAGGGGAGATTAAATGTTGCAGGCAATCCCATACTATATGGAACGACCGATAAATTTCTCAGATGTATGGGGATATCTTCTTTAAGCGATTTGCCTGTTCTATCTAACGAATCGAGTGATAAATAATGATAAATTTTGTTGTACCGGTTATAGTAACTATATTGATGACGCTCCTTTTCGTTTTGACTATTCCCAGTTATATCACAGTTTCATACGACGGCTGTTTTCGTGTCAAAATAAAATTCCTCTATATACCAATCTCAATTTTTCCTGTGTCTTTCAATATTAAAAAATTAAAAAACAGGAAAGCTTGTCTGCACAACAAAGGAAAATCAAAGGAAAAAGCGGGAAGAACTAAAAATAAGCATATAAGTTTGAAATCATTATGCCGAATTCTACCGCTTTTGTGGGACTTTTCGGGGAAAATATTAAGACACATACGGATTAACAGTATTTATTTAGATGCAGGGATCACAGGAGCTGATGCCGAAAATACGGCTATGAGGTATGCACAGTTATACATACTGATAGGTAATATACTGCCGATAATGGAAAAGACTTGCCATATAAAAAAGTACAATATAAGTATATATCCTGATTTTTTACAGTTGGACAACCCTATAGAATTTAGAATTAGTATACGCTTAAGTTTAATTTTTATCATTTACGAACTGCTGCGTATGTCTCTTGCTTATGTTAAAATTCAGGGTCAAGAAAATCTATAGGTGTAGGACGTTTGATTAATATATTAAATTTAGTCTATTCACGGTGCACGTGTATTAGCTGCTGTGTAACAAAATTCCTTGTTGTTCTGTTTATATTTTTCATTGCTCGAATTACTATACAAATAATTTCATAAATTATTTAAATAGGTGTTCTTCTTTTTGTGTTTTTATATATGTTTTTCCACTTCTATCATCTCTTGGTTAAATTAAATTTTGTAGCATAAAGTTTTTATTTGGCACAAATTTATCTATATTTCTCAACCGATTGTACGTTTTACAGAATAATTGGTTTTATGGAATTAAGTTATCCATTTTAGAATATCTCTTTATTTTATCATTTTTCGCCCTCGTACTTAATATGAATAAATTAAGCGAAGATCTAAAAATAATAATGTTTCTGGAGGGTACGAAATGGATAAGAATGAATTCCATGATGCAGTTGAAAAGTACAAAAAGGAACTAATTAAAATGGCTGGAATTACGGTTAAAGCTTTGGATATAGCCGAGTCTGCACTGGTAAATGAACCATCAAGCAGTACAGATACTCAAAATGAGGCAGAGCAATCCGGTTCAGACAATTCTCAAACACCTGCTTTCGAACAGGGGGCTCCTTATACCGGAGAAGCTTCACAAGATAGCTCACAAAATGAGACATACCAGGATTTTTTGGACAAAAATAAAGAATATGGATATCTGAAAATACAAGCTTTTGCCGGACAGCAATCACTTCCAATAGAGGGGGTAAATGTGATTGTGAGCAAAAAATTCAGTGATATGGACAAAGTATTTTTTGAAGGAAATACAAATGACAGCGGAATTATAGATGATATAAGGTTGCCCGCACCGGCAAAACTTTTATCTGAAGTTCCTGAAAACATTCTACCTTATGCTGCTTACGATGTTGCATCCTCATATAAGGAGTATGATACGAGAAATGCTCCATCTGTTCAGATTTTCCCAGGAGTAAAGAGTATCCAGCCTATACAAGTGGTTATCTAAATAAAACTACAAAATTTTTAAAAAGTGAGATGACAGTTGATGCCAGCACCAATAATTCCCGAATACATAACAGTTCATTTAGGTGCCCCTGATGAACCAGCGAATAATATAACTGTTCCCTTTATTGATTATATAAAAAATGTTGCGTCAAGTGAAATATATCCAACATGGCCGGAAAGTTCGCTGAGAGCGAATATTTTAGCTCAGGTTTCTTTTGCCCTAAACAGAGTATATACTGAGTGGTATAGAAGTAGAGGTTATGATTTTGACATTACAAATTCAACGAGGTATGACCAAAAATTTATAGAAAACCGCGACTTGTTCGACAATATTGTGATGTTAGTCGATGAGATGTTCAATGACTATGTAGTCAAACAGGGCAATGTAGAACCTTATTTTACTCAATATTGTAGCGGAACAACTGTAACTTGTGACGGATTATCTCAATGGGGAACCGTAGACCTCGCAGAACAAGGGATGCAACCCTATCAAATACTGCAGCATTATTACGGTGACGATATAAATATAGTATACAATGCACCTACACAGGAAAATGTTCCCTCATACCCCGACCGGCTTTTGAAGCTGGGGAGTTTTGGGGAAGAAGTACGCACAATACAGCGACAACTTAACAGAATAAGCGAAAATTACCCGGCCATCCCTAAAATAACAGTAACGGACGGTATATTTAATGTTCAAACAGAGGAAGCAGTTAAAAAATTTCAAGAGATATTTAATCTGACTACGGATGGAATAATAGGTAAAGCCACATGGTATAAGATTAAATTTGTATATAATAGCGTGAAAAGATTGGCGGAGCTTTCATCCGAAGGAATTTCCCCCGAAGAAGCAGAACCTTTATATGCATCGGTTTTAAAAGAAGGGGATACCGGTACAAACGTTGCATTTGCACAATATTACTTGGCTTTAATATCGTTCATTGACCCTCAGATTCCGCAGGTAACCCTGAATGGCACCTTCAACCAAAACATGAAAAATTCAGTTATGGCATTTCAGAGAGAGTATGGTCTGCAAGAAAGCGGCGAAATAAACAGGCAAACATGGAACAAAATTTTAGAAGTTTATAATACAACAGTACAAACACTCCGCCAGCAGTATGTATCGGAGAGCGAAAAGATATATCCAGGTATAATACTGACTGTTGGGGCATCAGGCGACGACGTGTCTACTCTCCAAAGGCTTCTACAACAAGCTGCAAATAATGATTCAAGTATCCCGGCAGTGGAAGTAACAGGTACATTCGATGGTGCTACGGAAAACGCAGTCAGGGTTGTACAGTCTCAAAATAATTTACCTGTCAATGGATCTGTCGGTCCTCTTACGTGGGCTGCCATAGTAAATCTTGCTGAATAGATATCCATTGTATGTATTTTTGTATATTTTTTAGATATATTTATATTTAATTTTAGACAATAATCAACTTTTCTCTTGCAAAATATACACAAATATAGTATTATAATATTAATGATTCGAAAGAGTGTATGTTTTGAGGAGGGATTGAATTGTTTATAGAAAGGATAGACGAAAAAAGATTGATGATTGTTCTCGAAGAAGGCGATATGAACTCATTAGATTTAACATATGAGGGAATCTCTTGGAAAAATCACAGATTTAAATTGTTAGTGGCTAAATTACTTGCATTAGCAAAATTTAAAACCGGATTCTCCGTCGATGACTGTAAACTTTCCATTGAAACTATTCCGCAAGGTGCGGGATGTATGATAATCTTTACGCTATTTCCAAAGCTTAAACCCGAAACGATCTCTGTTGACGATACTTCGGATCCGCCTTCCAAGGGAGTAAGTGCTAATCCATACATATATAAATTTAGCAGCGGTAAAGATTTATTAGATGTCTGTGAACAGTTAGGCAAGATTAATAGTTCTAATATTGGTTCAAACTCTGTTTTTAGGTTGGGGGAAAAATACTTTATGATTATTTATCCCGATAACACCATGCTACCTAAAAATATTTCGGTGATACTAAGTGAGTATGGCCAGCAAGTCAAATTTAGTAAGGTCTGTGAAGCCCAACTGTATGAATCCGGAAAAGTTATACATAAAAAGAATGCCATATCATATATAGAAAACTACCTCAAGTAATTACTATGTTAAAAGCTAAAAATTTTGCGTAAAAGTTCCCTGCACCTCACAGTGAGATAGCAGGGAATTCTTACGACATATTGGAAAATAAGTACCCAATCATTTATATTTTCCAAACTCAGACCCTGGCGAAATGCTCTTGCGAGTCACCATCTCTGGGGATGAACTTCAAACTGGCTTCTTGCCCGGACTCTTTCCCTATATTTTTAGAGAATACACTGTAAATCTTATCTTCAAGTTTATTTTTAGCACGGCCTTGCATTACTTTATCCTCAAAAATATATCTCGCCATTGCATCTAAACTCTCTTTGTCAAAAGCCACGCTTTTAAGCTTAAATATACCCTTAGGATTCGTTAAAACATTGGTTACATCTTCAACTAAATCATTTACAATCCCCTGACAGGCGTCAAGTGTCAGCTCTTCAAATTCAATTATATTCAGCCGTTGTTCTCCTCCACCTTTTACCCCGCCGATACCAAAATTCCTCTCGAGCTCTTCGCGGGTTTCGTTGGTTGTAACTAAGATTAGCCTTGCGCTGCAATCAACCTCTTTATTCATAAACTTATACTTCCCTGTTGAAACAATTGCACGAATAATCTCATCCGCACTGTTATCAACCGCTGCACCGACCGCACCCGGTGTAGGAATATTAATACCATTAACGTTAACATACGTACCGGGTTTTGCACTTTTTTGCTTCATTTTATCATATTCATCAATAATCGCAACCGACTCATGCCACTTAAGAAAATGCTTGAGCAGCGGTGATTCCTCATCCTTAGCGACAAGGCCGTCATGCCCCGTAAAAATATTCTTACTGCGAAACTTTCCAATATCCTTAGTTGCAATCGTCTTGAAAAGCTGAGTTCCAAGTTCAGACTCACCTGTAATACCTTCGCTATGACAAAAAGTACAAGCTTTATCCGAGTACTCTAAAAATGCGTCTGCAATCGCATAGCACAATTTTGTCTTGCCGGTTCCCGATTTTCCGATTATATAAATAACATTGCCGCGAATTTCTTTAACATTACCCTTTACAAGTTTATCGCTGTTAATCCTCGCAACAACGCTGCTCAGTACCTCAACCAACTGTCTCTTGGCTTTTTCCTGACCATAGATACGGATTTCGGACTCATTTTTCGCAATACGTTCTAACCTTTCCATGATTTCTTGCGGCTCTCTGAAACCACCATATGTTTTAACTTCCAGATATGTACTGAGTTTCTCATACCCCAAAGTTGCAAAATCCCAAACCTTCCCCAGAACACCCGGAATGATATGAACTAACGCTGAAGGAAGTATTGTATCCCAAGCAACTGCAGGTACCCAAACAGGTGCCGTAGATAACAGCATCAATGACATAACAGCAGCAGTGACTTTTATTTTAAGACCTTTCAACTCTAAAACTTCCTTTCAATCTAAGGTTAGCCCGAATTACACTGAGATTCACCTTATTTTATAAACAAAACCCCACTGCCATCCAATAAATATTACGAATTTTTTAATCTTAATTATAGGCATGGAGTCTAACCTATTTATCATAATATTTATTATAGCATAGCAAAAAAGCGCTTTCAACTGCAATTACACGAATTTCCCTATTGCACAATTTTCATAGATACTTAGCTTACAAATAAAACAATTTAACAGTATCTTGATATATAATATTGCTCCGTTTATTAAGTTTATTGTTGCGTAACCGCGATTTTTAAAGTGTCCCAGATTAAGTTTACCAAACGACCCCTTCCCTTACTGATAAATGCAGTTTTGAGGTTACTTTTACGCCAATCTTTCTTATAGGTAAGAATGGAAGACACCTCTAAAAAATGCTAAATGAAAATTGTCCTACAGAGATTAGCAGCAACTAAGCCCTTGATTACCATACATATAAAAACTTTTGCCTCTCTTCCCAAAGCATAGAACCTATTGTTCATACAAATCTAGATTAAAATCCAAATTTTTATCCCTATCCTGAAGTATAAATAAGTGTGAAGTTCTATGGCTTGTGATATCCACTGCTGCGATTGTCACCCACCTTTTATCAAGTGTGTGGTGCAGATGTTTCAGTATGTTTAGGGGCGATATCAACAAAACCATTGTAATGTTAGTTTAGGGCATGTGAATATAATGTGAAAAATTTACAATTTTTATATTTTTTGGCTCCGGATATAGTATCATCATACATTTAATAAAAAAATGGATTTTAGGTCTTGATTAATACATGATTATTAGTTAGAATTTAATTGTTACAATAAATACTGAAGGATGATATAAATTATGGATTTTGTAAAAGTGTGTGACAAGGAAATGTGTATTGGTATATGTGGTAATACGAAAAGGGTGGTATACAGCCTATGTAAGTCGGTAGTTAATGGAAAAACAATTTTCGGCATTAGAGTTCAGACACAGCACGCAGATGAGAAAAACAGTTGTATTTTACAGCATATTTCTTCAGATGAAAAAATGGTATTAAATATCATCGATTGTTTAATTCATAATGGTGTTGATGATATTTGCATGTGCGATGTAGTGAAAGATTTATTGCAGGCGGTTTAGGGAGATTTGAAGTTTTGGATTTTAGTAAAAAATAGTATTTAAGCACGTTTTTGACAAACATTATAATAATACCGGTTATTAGCACTCATTGAAGATATATAAATAATTTTTCATTTAATTTGGAAATGTAAATCTTATTAGTATATTTAGGTTGTATTAAGGTGATGTGAAATATTTTGCTTACCTTATGATGATTGATAATTGCCGGTTGTGTGTTTTTATGTATTGCAGAGACTAAGACACATAGAAATTAGTGAATGAAACATGCAAATTATTTGGAGAAATAGAAAAGAGGGAGGGTACATTACAAATAATAATATATAGCATAACGGGAAAAAATAATGGTCTTTAAATTTTAATTCCGAGAAATCAAGAGTGTTTTAGGATTTAAATTTTGTAAGAAAGAAGAGTACGTCTTTTATTTTATTATATACCGGATTCAGATCACTTATAGGCAGAGGATTTTTCCCTTTGCCTACTTCTATTGTAAAAGCCGGACGATTTATTTCATCTATGAACCAGTCTTTAAACCCTCCACCTACGGCTAAACCTTCAGGGCGGCTCACTTTGTAGCCACTTATTTCAGCCATTATTCCAGCCATTTGTTTTGACACTGCAGGAGTTTTATTTTCGTAGTCCCAATATATTTCTTCCCCCTGGCTGTGAAGTGCTAAGGCATACTCAAAGTACCTATTTCTGCACAAATTAGTAATTGCTCTTGTTTCGGGCTCACTTTCAGGAGTTTTTCCGCCGAATCTTGTTCTTCCCGGACCTATTATATTCATTTTTATTTCCCGTTTATGGAGATTCTCCCATGCGGCATTGAAGTTATGGTTAATATCAACGCCTCTTGCGTTTGCTTGCCATGATTCTGTCTCTCCTATTTTTTCGACCAGAGATTTATATTTACCGGCGGCATTGGGACCGACCAGGGAAATCTCCACACCGTCGGGATTTACACATGGAACGACTGTAACCCCTCTTTTTTTTATTAAATACCTGTATTCCTTTTCTCTTTCGACTTTTTCACATAGGTCATATACGAACCTAAATAAAAGCAGGCTTGTTAACCATTCCATTCCGTGGTAAGCTGCCGTAAATAGTATAGAATTATCTTTACTACCTATCTGGAGGGCATATATGTCTCTTCCGGTGAGACTTTTCGCCAATGATATTTTTTCTACGAATTTATACCGGTCCAGTAAATTTTGTAAAATATATTTTCTTCGGGCTTCGGTTGGCAGTTGGCTGTCAAATGTTATATTCTCCATAAATATTCCTCCGCTTATATTTTGATATATGGTTTCAATACTAAATTATATTCGCCGAAAATTAAGTATTACTTTTTTTATATTAAAAAGCTCGTGAGACTATTGAAGGTCGTAATGACATATAGTATATAGATAAAAGCGAATAAATCTATTGAATATAGGATTTAAAAATTGTATATTTATTGGTAGGAAGTATATGACGTATAAGAGGTGCATAATTTTATGGAATTGCGTGAAATAATTATTGATAGCAAAACGCTTTATAAAGGGAAAGTTTTTGATTTAAAATTAGATGCGGTTAAGCTCCCCAATGGTGAAACTGCCATGCGTGAGACTGTGAATCATCCGGGAGCAGTGTGTGTTGCTGCGATGAACTCTCAAAAAGAGATTGCATTTGTAAAACAGTATCGAAGTGCATGTATGAAAACTTTATTGGAACTCCCGGCGGGGAAATTGGAGAGGGGAGAAATCCCATTAAATTCAGCCAAGCGTGAATTGAGTGAGGAGACCGGAATTATCGGAAAAGAGTTTAAATCTTTAGGATATATTTATGTAACCCCCGGCTATTCAAATGAAATAATTCATTTGTATGCATGCAAGGTTGAATCTCAAGGGAAACAGAATCTTGACACGGACGAATTTGTGGAAAGTATTTTTATTAAACAGGAAAAAGCCCTTGATATGGTTTTAAATGACGAAATACATGACGCAAAAACCCAGATTTGTATTTTAAAGCTTTCTAACCTAATTTCATCGGGTAAGTTGGAGCTGGATTCATAAGTTCTGCATGGGGAGGGAGTGGTGGAATGAAACCCGCAGTTATAAAAATAATAGCCGGTTTTTTAATGTTCATAGTAGGGATTGCGTGCAGAGACAGTAGCGATTATATAAGTTTCTGTGCTTTTGTAATATCATATCTGATTTTAGGATTGGACATAATCATAAAATCTTTTAAAAACATGATGAGGGGCAAGATTTTTGACGAAAATTTGCTGATGTTTATTGCCACAGTTGGTACATTTATTCTAAAGAAGTACCCTGAAGGTGTAGAGGTAATGCTTTTTTACCAGATTGGGGAACTATTTAATGATTATGCCGTAGAAAAGTCAAAACGCTCTGTTGAAAAGCTTTTAGATATACGTCCTGACTGTGCAAATGTTATGGTTAACAACAAATTTTCAAAGATATCTGCAAAGGATGTACATTGCGGTGATACAATAATGATAAAACCGGGGGAGAGAGTACCTTTAGACTGCACTGTAAAGGATGGTAATTCCACTGTAGATAATTCTGTAATAACCGGGGAATCCATACCTCAAGACGTAGCTGCTGGCTCTGAGCTTTTAAGTGGATGCATAAACCTAAGTGGAGTGGTGATTGCGACGGTTAAGGCTGAATATGAAGAGTCTGCGGCATCCAGGATACTTAGTCTTGTAAAGGATGCTGCCGATAAAAAGGCTCATACGGAGAATTTCATCACAGAATTTGCTAAATATTATACTCCGGCTATAATTATTGCATCTCTGGTTATTTCTATAGTTCCCCCTTTGTTTATTCCCGGAGCAAGCTTTGAAACGTGGATATACAGGGCTCTTATATTTCTTGTTATTTCTTGTCCGTGCGCCCTCGTGATATCGGTTCCGCTGAGTTTTTTTTGTGGGATTGGAGCTGCTTCAAAGAGAGGGCTTTTAATAAAGGGCAGCAACTATATAGAAGGGCTTGCAACAGCTGATACTGTTGTTTTTGACAAAACAGGCACCCTCACTAAAGGAAGCTTTTCAGTGACGAAGGTTGTCCCGGTAGGAATTGATAAGGATAAATTCTTAGAGACTGCCTCATACGCTGAAATTCATTCTTCGCATCCTATAGCCCTTTCGATAAAAAAGATATTTGATAAAGATTTAGATGAAAACAGAGTAGAGCATACAGAAAATATTTCAGGGCAGGGGATAAAAGCCATTGTGGATGGCAAAACGGTGCTTTTAGGGAACTCTAAACTAATGAGAGCAGGGGAGATTGATTTTTGTCCGACACATCATGTGGGCTCGGTGGTATATATGGCTATAGATGGCGTATACTGCGGTTATTTAATAATATCAGACAGAATAAAGGATGACGCACTGTCGGGAATTAAGCGATTGTATCAATTGGGGATAGAGAGGACTGCTATGCTCACGGGTGATTCGGGTGAGGTTGGGAAGTCTGTTGCGGATGATTTAGGGCTTGACTATATTGCGGCTGAGCTGTCGCCTGAAGAGAAGGTGGAAGAAATATATAAACTCGAGGGGAGTCTGAAAAGTAAAGGTACGCTGATTTTCGTCGGGGACGGGATAAATGATGCTCCTGTTATTGCGAGTGCGGACGTCGGTGTAGCGATGGGCGGGATAGGAGCTGATGCTGCGGTTGAAACTGCGGACGTAGTTATAATTGATGATAAACCGTCAAAGGTTGCAGATGCTGTATCTCTGTCCAAATTCACGGTAAATATTGCAAAACAAAACATAGTTTTCTCATTGGGAGTAAAGTTAATAATATTGCTCATGGGGGCTCTGGGCTTATCGAGCATAGGGGAGGCTGTGTTTTCCGACGTGGGAGTATCAATGATTGTAATTTTAAATTCGCTAAGGGTTCTAAAAAGGTAGTAGATTCACGATAAACAGACCCCAAAAAAGGAATAATTTTTAAGGGGCAAAGCCGCAAAATTAAAAAAGCCTGGTTTTGGTCGCAGTGATCGTTTTGGGGAAACCTAAAGGGAGAGCTGAACCTCCTTTTTAATTAAAGGTTTTTTGACTTTTTTACCGTTTGAGAAAAGCGAATGAAGAAACAAGAAAAAATTTTTTAGGTTTTAGATTGAATTTTCTGCAAGCTGGTTTGCGGATGGTCTAGAGGACGGTTCGGTTTTGCAGACTGTTTATCATTTGCTGGACTTTTTTTTCTATATATTTAAGTTCTTCTTTTTGCATATTATGTCGCCCGCAGAGGATATCTTTTACAGCCTCTTTAGACTGTTTTACGAGGTTCATGTCATTCAAAGTTTTTGCAAGTTTAATAGTTCCCGGTGTCCCATGCTGTTTATTTCCGAATATCTCCCCGGGGCCACGTATATTTAAATCTTCATTTGCGAGATAAAATCCGTCATTTGTACTGCACATAGCCTTAAATCTTTTTTTAGACTCATCTGAACTTGAGTCTGAAACCAATATACAGTAAGATTTTTCGCTGCCACGACCCACTCTACCTCTAAGCTGGTGGAGCTGAGAAAGTCCAAATCTTTCTGCATTTTCTATAATGATTACTGAAGCGTTGGGGACGTCTAACCCTACCTCTATTACGGTTGTAGATACCAGTACATGCAAAAATCCCTCAGAAAATTTCCTCATGATAACATCACGTTCGTGAGCTGGCATTTTTCCATGGAGTATTTCGGTATTATAGCCGTTAAATTCTTGGTTTAGGATATCCTGCTTGTAGTTTTTTACCGACGATATATTCTCATCAAGGCTTTCTATTGATGGACAGATAATATACCCTTGTCCGCCGCTGCTCAGGATTTTCCTCATAAAAGCAAAGGCCCGACTTCTCTTTGATGAATTAATGCAATAAGTTTCAGTTTTTTTTCTTCCCGGAGGGAGCTCGTCCAGAACAGATATATCCAAGTCACCGTATATAATCATGGACAAAGTTCTTGGGATTGGAGTTGCTGACATTATCATCATGTGAGGATTTTTCCCTTTTGAGATTAACTTTGCCCTTTGTTTCACACCGAAACGATGTTGTTCATCGGTAATAACGAGTCCAAGATTTGCAAACTCAAGTCTTTCTGAGATAATCGCATGAGTCCCGATTACAATATCAATTTCTCCATTTTTTATTTTAGACTCTGCATCTTTTCTTTTGGGTGTGCTTAAATTTCCTGATATAATTCCTATATTGATATTCGTGCCATTTAAAATTTTTGTAAAGGTGGCAAAATGCTGAACTGATAGTATTTCTGTCGGTACCATGACGGCTGTTTGGTAACCGTTTTTAGCCATATTATACGCAAGTGCCGCAGCGACAACGGTTTTTCCTGAGCCAACGTCTCCCTGCAAAAGCCTTGCCATTGCCGGTGCATTTTTCTGCATCATGTCGCCTGTACATTCCCTTATGGCTCTTGTCTGTGCACTTGTGGGTATAAAGGGCAACAAAAACATAAATTCATCGGAATAATCCCTGGAAAGTGAGATATCGGTTTTATA
>CASPLG010000031.1 GCA_949422855.1 uncultured Eubacteriales bacterium
AAAACGGAATCCATCCATTTGGATTAATATCATCTTGCGGTTCTTCGAACTTACACCCTGAAACCTTAAGATTATGATATTTTTTATACTGATCGAATAGTAAAAGCCACTTTTTTAAAGTAAAATGCCCGACTTCTTGTTCAGAAAAGCCAAGCATCTTCACGCCTACAAACAAAACCCATGAAAAGTCTATCTTTGACCTTTCATGGTTTGCGCATTTTTTGAATTATCACCTTTTGGTAGCGACTCCTGAATTAACTTAAAAACTTTTACTCCTATTTCGTCCATTCCTACTCTTGTGATTAACCTTCCGACTTGTTTTGAGGTTAATAGCTCTTTCTTCTTGTCATCTTTTAAGTCTTGATTTTCAATATCGATTCCCTCATTTATGATTTGTAAAACCATAAATTTTAATGCTTTGTAGCTTGGCTCTTTTTGATCCATTAGCTTCGCCCAGCTCTCCACGCCTCCGTACTCTTCTTCCGCAGCTTCCATGACGTTAAGCGTAAAAGCCATAGGGTATCTTACTTCGCCATCATCCAAATATTCAAGTCTATCTATCATTTAGGTCACTCTCCTTTTTGCGTATTTGGATCTGAAAGCGGCTGTGTGAAATACTTATTTAATTCTTCCTGTGCTGCACTCAAGCTTTCAACGTCAATATGAGACTCCCAATCGCCCAGTTTGCTTGGCATTGTTATACCTTCAACTGTGATTGTTTTAAACTCTAGGTTCTCACCTTTTGTAGATGCCTCCGGCACGAATGGTTTAAACTTCATCTTCGGGAAAAACTGTGCTCTATATTTCGTTTGACCATTTACCATTTTACTTACTATATATCCAAATCCAACGTAGGGAGCTACGTCATTAATATTTGAGCGATATCTTCCGGTTGTTGTTTCCTTTTTTCTTCCGAGTAAATCTGCGAATACCTCGTCATTATCATCAGCCGCTGAGAGAGACACTGTTGCATTTTGAAAACTTGATGAATATTCCATCAGCTTATCGTCACCATATAAGCTTGCCTCGGCAGAGTTAGGTGTGATACTTGCACTGATTGCCCCTATAAATTCTTTTGCAGCTTGGTACGTTGTTTGTGCACCTTCGCCTTCCGTTATCAAAAGGGCATATCTCATGCCCTGCATTCCGATATTTGCCATGTGTTTTTACCTCCATTTTTTAATTTTCACTGAATGTTCCGTTCGGGTTGATAATCATTCCGCCTTCTGATTTGACTATTTTTGCACCGTTGAGCGTGGGAAGTGTAGACTGAATAAGCATACATCCACCTGAAACGCTTACGGCTGTGCTTACATTTGTGAATGTATTTGTGTCTTTTAAAATAATTTTACCAACTTCGTCATATCCCATTCCTCCTGCACCGCCAATCGGATATGCACTGATAGCTTTAGTTACATTTGAAAAACTGCAATCAGATATCATAATACTGCTGGTAGACATACTTATTGATGTTCCGGAAAAGTTTATATCATAAAAATTTATATAGCATAAATTTTCACGCACATACATGGTTCCCGAACCAATATCCATGTTGTGAATTTCGATTGCTCGAAGCATATTATTGTCTATTCTGCATGATTTAAAGGAGCCTCGCCCCAGAGAATATCCTAATATGCGGAGCTTCCCTGAGCCCGATAACCCAACCAAATTCAGCGACTCATCGTATGTACCATCCATAACATATATAGTTACGGTAGAGTTTATCATTTTTCCGCTTATCAAGGATAACGCTTTTTTCATTGTTGCATACGGTTTTTGATAAGTCCCGTCACCTGTTGTATCACTACCGGATGGACTGATAAGTCTGTATTTTCTAAAATGTAAAGTGAGGCCTGTGCCGTACCTGCACCATTGCCTTTTGTAACACGTGAGATTATTGCATCTCCCATAAAATCACCCCATTTCAGATTTAATTTCAACTGTAGGAATATTTCCCCAAACAGCCATAATTGCTGACAAATAAGGCTCCTGAAGTTCCTGATTAATTTCCTGTCTGCCTTCTTCACTGTTTACATAGGCTCTTCTGTGGATGTCTCCTACAAAATACCGAATACCGTCCTCCTCAATATATTTTCTTGTAGATACGCTTACTGAATCTTGACTTAATTCGTCAAGTGATATTAATGTGTTCATTTTTATTCCTCCTATTATTTCTTTTCCTTAATATTGTTATGCCTTAACGTACCAACCGGAAAAACTCAGATATCTATTATTTCCGGTCGACCATTTTTGTGCAACAGCCCCATCGGCGGTTCGAATGCCTATACTTGTTCCACCCCAAGAGTTTATAAAACTAGCGTGAGAAGTAGTCCCTCCGGCTGGGATCATCGCTAAGTTACCGGTATCTATAAGTTCAAATCCTGCTTTCAACCCCGTGTGGGCAGAAAAGGGCAACCCGGAGATTTTTGCATAATCAGACCCTGCATTAGTTATATTCATAAGCAAATAGCAGAAAATATATACCATATTCCCTATGCGATGATAGTACCCACTCCTGCTTTGATAGCTCACACCTGATGCATTTATGGAGGGCGTCCAATTGCCTGATTCTTTCGGCAATCCTAAATTATTTAATGCACCGCTTTGGCTGGCAGATCCGGTTCCACCTTTAGCTACAGGCAAAATTGAAGTTGTACTGATTGCACTTGAACCATTACCTAAAAGTATTGCCCCACTTGTCAAGCTTGTTTGACCTGTCCCTCCTCTTGAAACCGATAGTGTACCGGTGTTTATATCCTCTGCCGAGTGTGTATGATTCGAGAGTGAAATTTGTTCCCAGTCGCTCCATGTGCTACCACCATTTAGATATCTGACATAAATTTGACCATTACCCTCTTCAATTGCGATTTGTTCCACATAATTTCCGGTATTGGATTTTAGAACAATAAGTCCATTATGGCTGCCCGATGGAGAGTTTGTTGTCGAACTGCACATAGTATAAATACCGGGCGTTGTAATATCGTTAAAATCAGCTGAACTGTGTATCTCATATGGTGCTGCACCTATGTCAGTTGCTGTTAAAACAATATAATCTGTTAGTTGTTTTGAGTTTATTGTCCGTGTTTGAGGCACCGCATTATCCAGCTTTTCTTTATCTTCCGCTGTGAAATCTTCAGACGATAAACCTTTGCCGTCTACTTTATCCACCTTATTATTTAGTTCATCAGTTACCGCTTTTTGGCTCATTACATCAGTTGTAGAAATACCGGTTTCCTGCACAACCGATACATCAGTATTCTCTAAAATTCTTGAAATAATTGCTTCTCCCATTAATAGTCACCTACCTAAAAGATATTATTTGTATTGTAAATTCTGACTCCGGAGCTACATCATAACAATAAATCTTTATTTTTCCTGTCTCCGTAGTAATTCTTGAAACACAAGACCACGCTTCGATTTGAGATTTCGCTGTTTCTACATCGTCACTCAGCACCAAATCAATAGTCGGAGTATCTGTTTCAAGGACTCCGTCAACCGTTACTTCCTGCGTATATTCATTGCTTGCTCCTTTAGCCCAAGATGTGCCAACTGTGGCTGTAAATTTTTTAATCTCAGCTTTTGTTGCGAGGCCATCAACTAAGGCTTTCGTGCTAGCATAAGTAACACTTGAACCAGTTGTAAAATCGTCTGATTTGTTTGTTTTTGTTTCATATGTTGCACTGATATCTGGGATATCGTCTGCCGTAAGATCTCCACCTGCTGTCACCAGTCCTTTTGAATCATATGTAATTTTACATTTTGTCGCACCCGTTATAGCTTCATTTGCCTGAACTGCTCCGACATCTTGATAATTTAAAGTTACGGCTCCTGTTCTTCCGTTCACAGATTGTACTGCATCCGTTGGAGTCGTAAGTTCTATCCAGTTTTGAAGCTCACTCGCCGGACTATTCTGAAGTATATAAGTTTTATTTTCATCTGTTCGGATGCATATATCGCCTTTTTGAACATTAAGTGCAAGCATCGCACTTTCATTGTCTACTGTAAAAACGTCTGTGATACTTATCGAAGGATAGAGATGTCTAACTTTCCATCGGAATTTATAACCGGCACATTTCCTTCGCTTGTACCAATATCGCACTTTGATGCTGTTCCTAAACTGTCAACCGCCTCTTTTGCAGTATCATCATAATCGTTCGTTGGAAGGTTTTTCCCATCAATTTTATCGACTTTTAATGCCAAATTTGTGTCTACATATCCTTTTGTTACGTTTCCTGCTTGAACTATTATCGCTTCACTCATTATAAAATCCTCCTATGTTTTTATTCTAATTTTTATAGAAATATCCGGCATTTTTCCTTTAATATACACCGTAATACTTCCATTGTTTACTACTATTCTTGTGATTCTGTTCCAAATCTCCAGTTCCTTATCTGCTAAAAATTCATCTTTGCTTGTTTCTATACAAACGACCGCTGTATCAGTTTCCTTAATTCCATTTACAGGCACGATCTGCATATAAGTATCTTCTGAATAGGCAGACCATACTTTGTCTACACTGACTAAGTAACTTTTATTTGAACCATTTAATTTGTTTTTCATTTCGTTTGTAAAATCGTTAGTCGATAGTCCTTTACCTTCGACTTTATCGACCTTACTATCTAGTTTCTCGTCTATAACTTTTTGTACAGCCGGAGAGATTACTTGAAATTTTTCATCGATCTGATTTTTACTGTAAACTCCGAGATTGTCCCTTGCTTCACCTGCGGTTGTTGCACTTGTTCCGCCATGCTGTATATCAATTATGGAGTCCGTTCCGAATTTCCTCTCTAAAGCACGAGTTACTGCACTTTGACTTATAGCTTCGGTTTCAGAATCGCCTAATTCCCCGGCAACAATGGTTTTATTGGCACCATTTTCTATGTGTTCAAGTTTTAATTTTTCCTCATCACTAAAGTCATTTGAAGATAGTCCTTTACCTTCGCTCTTTTCCATTTTGCTGTTAAGTTCTTTGGTTATGGCTTTTTGGCTCATTATTTTGTCGGGACTCAGACCTGTGGTATCCGCTAAATTAAGCGCTCTGCTTACTGCCTCATCGATTTCTCCTCCTGTGTGTATAGACTTATACTCCGCCATTTTCTCACCCCTTTAATCCTGAACCGTAAACTTTAGATTACCCGAAGTTACAAAATCTTCGTTATCCGATGTTACCAAGCTTCGTATATTTTCACTGTCAGTTTTACAATTTAAAGCTATATATTTTAAAAATACAGCATTTTCACTGGATGGCTCCAAATGAAAAATATCATCCCGCGTATATACTGTGGGGGAGTCTCGCCAAAATTGCAGCATAAACTTAGGTATAGTTTCTTTCGGCATTTTTTCCGCCTCCTTATCTTTAGTCTCTTGATGCTGATCTGTTTACCGCTCCCTTTCGCTTTTTGGTTTGTAGGATTGTGCTGCCAGTGGCAGAAAAAGCAATCTTACAAACAGGAAGAAATACAGAGTAATGCAAACGAAAGTGAGCAGTGCGACAATATTTCTGACCAGGGTAAAAGCTACGCAAAAACTTTATTTCGCGACAAAACAACTTCTAATCAGTAGTTGCCTCCTCGCGAACTAGCAGCGCGGCTACCGCGCAAAAATTAACGGGAACGTGAAAGTATCCTGTGTCAGGTTCATACATTTCTGCCCCGTTATTCTTCCAGATAAATCCGTTTTCTCTTAATTTTTGCTTTACAAGCCCCACTATAGGTTTAAAACTCCCTTTGCTCCAAATATCTATCGTTCCAAAGCATACCTCGGTATTGTAGTCATCGTCAAAGAAAAGCTCCGGCCTTTCATTCCAAGTGTAGTAGGTGAGATATACATCATCGGTTCCAAAATATTGCAGATATGAGATAGGCACTTGCTTTCCATCTATTTTGAACCTTTTAAACATCTCTTCAATTTTGGGATTTATGTTCATGTTTCCAACTCCACTCTTAAATTGCCCCGCTGATCTTATCTTCGCCATACAGCACTTCCATATACATACCTCGATTTTTGACATCTTCAACCGAGAATATTCTATACCTTCCCGTATCGCATACGATTACATGACTTGTGTCTATTTTAAGGTTGTCAATTTTACGAAACCTAAAGAGTACAGTTGCCTTTGAAAATGCCGCACGATTGGCCCACACTCTGGTGCCATGTCGCATTTCCTTATAGGCTCGGACACTTGCAAGAATTACATCCTGAACCGTTATGAATCCTGATTCATCTTTAACCTTGCGAGGCTCGATTATATCTATAAATGTTGTCATTTTTCCTAACCCCACAAGTTCACCCCTTTACTTTTAAAACTCTGATACATCAATGTTGTAGACATCTTTCCATGCTTTCAGCGGATAACTCTTTACAACTCCATAATTCTGGTCGAATACGTCTCCCGTTTTTAGCTTACTGAGTTTACAATAATCTTTGAGCGGTTTCCATTTAAACTTGATACCCGTATTTATATACACTTTTTTGATGGTTGCGTATTCTTTGGATCTGTCCAGTTCCTGCTTTAATTTTTCGTTTTCCTTCACTTTCTGACTCGCTGTGTTCATGGCAGTTGCAGTTTTTTTGTCACTTATCCATGCTTTGGTTCTGATTGCCTCGTCTCGTTGTTTCTCGATCAGTTCCCTCTGTTCAATTTCTGCAGCTAATCTGCGGAGTGTTTCCGGGTATGACCGGGGAATGTTGTTTTTTATTATTTCTTCCATTTCGTTGAATCTTTTGATATATGCCCGTTTAAAATCATTGTAGCCGGTGTAGTTCATAACAAGCAAAATAAATGCATTTTTATCAAGCATATATTCCGGTCTAGACTCACCTTTTTCGTCAATATAGGTAACGAGCCAAAATTCTGACTCGTTAAGTACTTCTCTTATTTTGCTTAAAACGTGTTTATGTTCCTTTTCAAGCCCTTTGGCTATGTCTCGGCTTGACACAAAAAGTTTTCCATTTTCGTTTTGGATATTTACATTAACTAATTTATTCATCTTAAATATTCCTCCATAAAAAAACTGATAAATTCAGCACTTATCAGTTTTAAAAATTATAAATACTCATTTACTTTTAAAACTCTGATACATCAATGTTGTAGACATCTTTCCATGCTTTCAGCGGATAGCTCTTTACAATTCCATAATTTTGGTCAAATACTTCTCCCATTTTTAGCTTGCTGAGTTTACAATAATCTTTGAGCGGTTTCCATTTGAACTTGATACCTGTATTTATATACACTTTTTTGATGGTTGCGTATTCTTTGGACCTGTCCAATTCCTGCTTTGATTTTTCATTTTCTTTCACTTTCTGACTTGCTGTGTTCATGGCAGTTGCAGTCTTTTTGTCACTTATCCATGCTTTGGTTCTGATTGCCCTCGTCTCGTTGCTTCTCGATCTGTTCTCTATGTTCCACTTCATTTGCATACATTCTTAATGCTTCGGCATAACTCTTAGGTATATTAGTGTAAGTACCTGTTTTTCTTATTTGTGGAAGAACCTCTTTATACACCCAATTTTGGAATTTTTCTGCACACGGTTTCTTACTCTGAAATATTACTTTATATAAATTAGGTTCATTTATAAATGTTGCTTCTTGCCTTCTTCCTAAATTGTCTATGACCTCATTTGAAATGACCCCATCTATATCAAGTCTCGTCTTTACTTGGCTTGTATTATTTAAGTCTAAACATTTGCATACATCTGAAAGACAAAAATACGGTTCATCATTTAACAACACCGTTCTTATCTCTCCAAATTCTTTATTATTAAATATAGTTAATTCATTCATTATAAATTCTCCTTCACATTGATAAATTCACTACTTATCAGTTTTTAAAATTATAAATAAGGGTTCAGACTTTCCAATCTTTGTCCATTCTCAAAAGCAGATTCACTGTATTCCATACCTGATTTGCGGCATTTACGTTATCAGCAAAAAAGCCTCCTGTGCTGCCATCTCGACTTTCATAAAAGTGGGATGACAGCATTATCACAGCTCTTTCGGTTGTAGGTGGTATGAGATTTTCCGAATAATATCCTGCCGGTTTTTTCTGATAACTCTCCGCATACGAGATGGAGGCTTCTATAAACTCCTTTATAAGTTCATCGTCTTTGTCTGTGTTTAAGATAAGATTTGACTTTACTTTTTGAAGTAAATCAGGCATTTTTAATCACTATCCCATTTTCAAAAGTTTAATCCCTTCAGAAAGGATGACCTTCGCATCCACACGCTCTGTTGCAAGAAACCCTATCTGGCCCTGTCCGGCAAAGAGCTCGTTAAGTCTCTGAACAGATCTGCCCATTCTGTCAGCTATCCAGTAATTTGAGAAGTCTCCAAAGGCTATCGGCAAAGTTGCTGCTTTAACAATTGGAACGTATGGGGAAGTGTAGAGTGGGTATCCAAGGAGTCTATCCGGCTGTCCTACTTGAAGCGATGGTTGCCACAAATATGCTCCGTTTGTGTCTTTAAGTTTACGAAGCATCGATATGGTGGAATCGTTCATCAAAAACACAGCGTTTCTGCGGTACGGGGATTTAAGGGAATGCACGAGCTCGATTATGTTATCGCAAGTTATATTTGCCCCTCTGGTAAGCGTAAGGCCGACTTCACCGCCATTTTCAGTAAATATGCCTGTCGGCTGACCGGTTCCTGTTCCTGTACAGAATGCCTGCTCCTCGGCCACTCCAAAGGCTCTCGCAAACTCCGATGATATATAGCTTTCAAGGTTAAACATACTATCCTGCAAAAGCTCTGTTGATACTTTCACAGGGTCGGTAAGTTTATATGCATCAATGGTTTTTTGCCCGAAGGTGAGATTCAACTAAGCGTGTGCAGCTTTAAATGGAAAATATTTATGGTATATTTATGATTTTGCTTGATATTTTTACGAGATTATATATAATAATTATAGTAAAGGAGTGATAATTATGGAAAAAAATTTGAATAAAAACATTAATATTGAAATTTTAAAGGATGATACATTAAATGATATATCTGCTGGATATAAAGCCAACTCAATTGAAGTTTGGTACAGTAGTAGAAAGAAATGTTACTACACATTTACAAAAGACAAAGATACCAATAAAGAGGTAGTCGTAAGAATACCGGACGATCTCGCCCGACGACTTGTTATTACAACGAAACAAATGGTTAAAATCGTGGGAGATCCATATTGCTCCGAGAGTATAAATCAGGATTTGGTGGAAAAATACAAAGAAGCTCAAGGAAGGGATATTACCGATACAATTCAAAACTTTTCATAAAGAAGGAGGAATTATAAATGAATAAAAGTAGTGATAGGAATCAAAGTCTACAACCTCTAGATGATGAGGGCACAAAAGGTATCGCAGGGGGATTTCTTATTGGCGGCAAACATCTAGCAAAGACGTATAAAAGTGCTGGAATAAACGTGATCAAACATACGTGGAAAAGCAATGAATTCATTATAAACAAAACTGGTAGAAAAATTTCTAAGAGTGATGCCAATAAAATTGTGGATTTATATAAGCTGGATTGTAACATCAATGGTCTAGAGAAAGAGCTGCAGGCCCATATAAATCAAGAGGTAAAAAATGGTAGAACTACTAGTCTTGAGGCATGGTACGACCAATTTCTATAAACATACCTTGAGTTAATATAAAATTAATAGCATACTATTATTCGATATTTGAAAGACCCTAATATTCTAAATCCCCGATTATGTGCGGTGGAATTCAGAACATTAGAGCAATTTTATTGATTTGAAATTTTCTCGTTTCCAAAAACTGTGCTTCATTAGGCGAAATGCTGATCGGCCGGTACTTGAGTCCCTCTTCGAGGACTGCGATCCGGTGAGAATTGCTGCTGCCCTTAAAAAGTGAGTTCCAGCTTTCTCGGAGTTTGTCGGGATTTTTAATTGTGCTCGGATGCTCTAAAACTCCGGAGGGTGACGCACCATTTGCAAAAAATTTTGCTCCGTACTCCTCACACGCCATCGCCATTCCTATCGCATTTCTTGCCATTGCTATTGGAGAATATCCAACAAGCCCATCGAAGTCCAAACCCGGAATATGCAGTACGTCTTCAGCTTTTAAGTAAACTTGACCTTTACTTTTAAGTTTTGGATTATCATCGACGCTTGTCGAATATGTGTAATAAATCCTGCCATTTGATGCCCTGTCGACTGTCATGCGGTTAGGCGATAGGGGATAAAGGGCCATAACGTCACCTTTTCTGTTTCGGAGGATTTGTGCATAGGCATTTCCCCATAACAAAAGATGACTCATAAGCGTTTCTCGAAACACAAATGAGGTCATGTCAGGATTAGGTTCGTCATGGAGTAGAATATACAGAGGATGGTCGATCGCTTTCTCTTTCCCTCCTGAATTTTTGTATTTATATGTGTGAAGAGGCAGTCCAGCTATAGCTTCTGATAAAATTCTAACGCAAGAATAGACTGCAGTTACACTTAAGGCACTCGTTTGGCCTACAGTCTTTCCACTGCTGGAACTGCTTAAAAACGAGCCAAAAACGCTAGAACCTAGACTATTTTTTATTTTCGGTTTATATCTTGAGTGGAAAAGTCTTTTAAAAATGTTCATAAGTTTTTCTCCTTAGTTTTTTATATTAAAAAACCACCTTTACAGGTGGTCGAATGATATTATTTTTTTGTATTTTTAATATAAGCGGTATTTTTTCCGGCTCCTACTTTTATTATATATCCCTCTTTAAAAAGTGAATTTAAAGTAGTTTCTATAGTAGACACACTTATGTCGGGGCACAACTCTCTTATATCCTTCTTAGACAACTTCTTGAGTGTTTCGGAAAAAATTTTTTTAATTCTTTGCGGTTTAGAAAGCGGTTTATTTTGCAAATGCTCCACTCTGCTTTCAAAGTCTTTATAGGCTGCAAGTATTATCTCTAAGTAATATTTTACAAACGGAAGATATGAATTTTTATTTTTGTGCCAATTATCCGAGCTTTGTCTCAACGCAATATAATACGCTTCTTTCGTGTTTTCTATTATTTTTTCAATACTTATATATTTCCCTACAATATATCCAGAGCGATAAAGCAAGAGAAGTGTGATAAGCCGGCTGAGACGCCCGTTTCCGTCATTAAACGGATGAATGCAAAGAAAATCCAGTATAAACATAGGTATTAAAATAAGTGGATCGTATTCATTTTTGTTTATAGCTTCAGAAAAAGCCATGGTCAATTGCTCCATTGCCATTGGAGTTTCAAATGCGCAGACCGGTTTAAACCTTACAGACACTTTTCCAAGAGTATCGGTTTCGGCTATAACATTATCCGAATTTTTAAATTGGCCGCCCATTCCTGAAGACTCAAAATGATATAAATCTCTATGCATCTGAAGTATTACATTAACGGTTGGATTCATGTAACGATAGTTTTCATGTATAAGACTTAAAACCTCTCTGTATCCTGCAATCTCACATTCAGATCGGCTTACTGGACTACTTTTATCTTTAACTATAGCTTCCAGCCTCTCGTCTGATGTATAAATTCCCTCAATTCTGTTTGAGGCTCCTGTGCTTTGTATTTTAGCAATCTCACACATTGATTCAAGTATGTCCGGCTTTGCCGCAATAAAAAGTTCTTCTTTTCCTTTAAATTCATGAATTTTTGAAACGAGGTTCATTATTTCTATATTTAAAAGCTCATTAGGAAAATTATTATAATTGAAATTTCTTATTTTTAACATTCCTTTCTGCCTGATAATTTTAAGTTATGCATAATTATAACTATATTTTGTGCAGAAGTCAAGCAAATTAGGCAGAATAAAAATTTTTAAATTTAAATAATAATTAGTCCTCTTTCGTTGTAAACTGATTCAGTTTGCGTATTTTGATTTCTTATTGCTCTGTCAAGAGCCATGATTGTTGCCACAGCTCCATCGATTTTTTCCGTTGATTTTTCTTTATCAGGCTTAATGTTGCCAGCAGGATCGGTGCGAATGAAAATATTATCCATCATCCAGCGAAGCACAGGGTGTCCGGTATGTGCCAGTTTCTCTTCAAGCGTTAACTTCATGAGTTCTTTTGAAGGAGGACTCATATCCTTAAATCCCTGCCCAAACGGAACTACTGTGAAACCCATACCTTCGAGATTCTGCACCATCTGCACAGCTCCCCAGCGATCGAAAGCTATCTCACGAATGTTATATCTTGTGCCAATCTCCTCGATAAAATTTTCAATAAAGCCATAGTGCACCACATTTCCTTCAGTCGTTTGAAGATATCCGTCTTGATGCCAGATATCGTATGGAACATGATCACGTCTGACCCTTAAATCGAGATTGTCTTCGGGAATCCAAAAGTAGGGAAGAATATAGTATTTATCATTCTCGTCTTCAGGTGGAAAAACTAATACAAACGCTGTTATATCCGTTGTTGAGGATAAATCAAGACCTCCATAGCAGATTCTGCCTTCGAGGTCTCTTTCATCAAATTTAAAACTGCAGGCATCCCACTTTTCCATAGGCATCCAGCGTACTGATTGCTTTACCCATTGATTAAGTCTAAGCTGCCTAAACAGATTTTCTTCTGCGGTATTTTGCCTCGCTGACTCGCAGGCATTTTTGAGTTTTTCTATATCGACTGTAATTCCAAGCGATGGATTCGCAGCTTTCCAAACTTCCTCGCTTGTCCAGTCGGCACCAACAGGTGCTCCGTAGATAACAGGATAGAAAGTTGGATCACGTTTGCGGCCTTTTAAAATATCCTCGGCTTTTTGGTGTACTTCCCAACATACTGAGTTTCTGTCCGTTCCGGCAGTAGTAATCAGAAAAAAGAGTGGCTGTTTTCTTGCATCACCTGAGCCATGAAGCATTACGTCATATAAATTTCGATTCGGCTGAGCATGGAGCTCATCAAACACAACTCCATGTACGTTTAAACCATGCTTTGTATAGGCTTCGGCGGAGAGGACTTGATAAAAGCTGTTAAGTGGCTTGTAAATCAGCCTTTTTTGCGAGAGTACGGGCTTTATTCTCGATTTGAGGGCTGGGGCACCCTCAACCATATCGACCGCCACGTCAAAAACTATCGAGGCTTGCTGGCGGTCTGAAGCACAACCATAAACTTCGCCGCCATGCTCGAAATCTCCACAAGTCAGAAGAAGTGCTGTTGTCGCTGCAAGCTCACTATTGTGCGTGGGTAAACAAGACCGCCCCACCAAATACTGATGAGACGGGCTGTTTACTTGTACACATTGCATTCCTTGATTTTGGATTTTTTCAATTTTATCAATATATCTGAAATGGCTTCTTGTTCTTGGATTACGCTCCACGCTGTTTTTGTATTTTCTGTAAAGTCCGCTGATTCGAGTATCCTTAAAAGCCGTAAATTTTATATAATAAAGCGTTTCTCCGGTTTTTACCCGACCACACTCCCGACTTCGCTTATTCCAATCTTTCCTTTGAGTTGATGCCGCTTTCGTAATAGAATTTTTTATGCCGAGGCTCCACAAAAGTTCGCTCACGCTTCGAGCTAAACCTCGTTCTGTCGAGCAATAAACCGCTTGTCCTTTTATCTTTTCGATACATCCATCGGAATCCATCAATCCTCTAAGTAGCTCCATTCTTTGTTCCCTTGAGGCTCGAAGATACTTTAGAGGAATTTTTTTGTCATGGAAAGACCTCAGAAGAATTTTATTGAGATCAGGAATACGAATAATTACGCTGTCTCCAACATTACTCCGTATACTAGAAACTTCATGGCAATTTATAATATTTTTTAAAACGCCGGAAATGTCTTCGGTTTTAACGGTTATTTTAGGCTCAGCAGCACTTCCATTTCCAAGCCAATATCCCATAAGATACGGAGAAATCGGAAGTGAAGCCTCATTCAATTTTAAATACTTAGCTATCGGAATTCTGAAACGTAGTGAGTTACCATCTTTCGGTAGATTGAAAAGCTGCTCTGTGGTCATGATACAAGGTACAGGTTTTCCATGTGTATATTGTCCGCACCACTCATGATTTGCACCGGCTTCGATAATTT
>CASPLG010000032.1 GCA_949422855.1 uncultured Eubacteriales bacterium
CCTACTCCTTGACTTTTTTCATATTTTCAAGTCCAGGTTTTCGTCCGCATTCCCTTTTTTTAATGAGGGAGGTATGATTACGTGAAAAATTATTTATTAGCAATCGATTTCCTTGGAGCAATTATAGCAGGACTTTTGTTGCTATCACCTGAGGGGGTCACAATAGGGAGTGTTCTCATTTGTATATTTTTGTGGGGTGCCGTTGACCTGGTTATTGGTATAATTGGGGTTCTTGTCCTGTACTATTTTGACAAATACAGCAGATGAGATATGACTGATACAAGAATTTGAGATAAATTAAATTAGCCAACGCACA
This sequence comes from uncultured Eubacteriales bacterium, assembly GCA_949422855.1. Classification (GTDB taxonomy): domain Bacteria; phylum Bacillota; class Clostridia; order Oscillospirales; family Acutalibacteraceae; genus CASPLG01. Next base: position 317 of record CASPLG010000032.1, read on the forward strand.
ATAAGACTCCTTGGAATGCCCAAAGAGCTTAAATGTTATCAATTATGATCAAACCAGTATATCCACCGAAAATACGTAACTGAAAAACCGTATTAAATGTTCGGATATACGTGTTATGGTGCCGCTGACCGGAGTTGAACCGGTACGATGTTACCATCGAGGGATTTTAAGTCCCTTGCGTCTGCCTATTCCGCCACAGCGGCACAAAATCTCGAATCAAAACCTGCGCTTTGTATTATATCATCGTTTTTCTTATTAGTCAAGAGAATTAATACAGAGAATTTGTAAACTCTTTTAACTCTTTTCAGAAACTGTATTAGCAATAAAAGACTGAAGAACAGCTAAGCCAACAAAGGTTAGCTGTAAGCTATGGAAGAAGCATTATGACCAACGGTGCTATTAAATTTAAATCTTCAGAATACAAGATTCCAAATTTATATCGACGCCTTCTTTTGTAACAATTAAAAATCCATTTTTACAGCCATATATAATAGGCTTGTCACCGATTTTTTTTGATATCTTGCACTCTCCTGACTCTAAAATAGTTAAATAAGGGGTGTGCTGCGCAAGAATTGAGACGTCCCCTTCGACTGACCTGATACAAACCTGGCAAACACTGTCAGCAAAAACTAAACCGTCAGGAACAAAAATTCTGAGTAAAAAATCTTTCATAGGTCTTTAAACTCCATTTTTAAATTTCACCGTAACATCGTCTATTGTCCCGGCGTACAAAAATAAGGATTCGGGGATATTGTCATGTTTACCTTCTATAATTTCTTTAAAACCCCTTACTGTTTCACTTATAGGGACATACCTTCCCTCTTTGCCGCTAAACTGTGCAGCAACAAACAATGGCTGGCTTAGGAAACGCTGTATTTTTCTTGCACGAGACACCAGCATTTTATCCTCAGGGCTAAGTTCGTCCATTCCCATAATAGCAATTATATCTTGCAATTCCTTATATTTTTGCAGAACCCTTTGAACCTCTTTCGCAACCTTATAATGCTCATCTCCAACTATTTCGGGAACCAGAATTCTACTTGTAGAATCCAGAACGTCGACAGCAGGATAAATGCCCAAAGATGCTATATTTCGGCTTAGAACCGTCGTAGTATCCAGGTGAGTGAAAGTAGTGGCGGGAGCCGGGTCTGTCAGGTCATCCGCAGGTACGTATACTGCCTGCACGGATGTTATTGAACCATTTTTAGTGGATGTAATTCTTTCTTGCAAGGCACCCATTTCTGTTGCAAGGGTCGGCTGATATCCCACTGCTGACGGCATACGTCCAAGCAAGGCAGACACTTCGCTTCCGGCCTGTGTAAACCTAAATATGTTGTCAATAAACAAAAGCACATCTTGTTTTTCAACGTCCCTGAAATATTCCGCCATGGTAAGACCGGACAGTGCAACTCTCATACGTGCACCGGGAGGCTCGTTCATTTGCCCGTAAACCAGTGCAGTTTTATCAATAACACCCGATGCTTTCATTTCTCTGTACAAGTCGTTGCCTTCACGGGTACGCTCTCCGACCCCCGTGAAAACAGATATTCCACCGCTTTGAGTTGCTATATTGTTTATAAGTTCCATAATAAGAACGGTTTTTCCAACTCCGGCTCCACCGAAAAGACCTATTTTTCCGCCCTTAATGTAAGGGCACATAAGATCTATCGCTTTAATACCTGTTTGAAGTATCTCCAATGTGCTGTTTTGATCTTCATATCCCGGTGCATTTCGATGTATTGACCACGTTTCCGCAGTTTCAGGTTCGGGAAGATTGTCGATAGGCTCTCCTAGCAAATTAAGAATCCTGCCTAAGGTCTCTTTCCCTACAGGTACGCTAATAGGAGCTCCCGTGTCTGTTGCCTTGGCACCTCTCGCGAGGCCATCAGTCTCACCCATTGATATGCATCTTACGACGTTGTCACCAATATGCTGTGCAGCTTCCACTACGATTTTTTTATCGCCCTGCTGTATTTCTATGGCATTTAAAATTAAAGGGAGGTTTTCGTCTTCAAATTTTACATCTATGACAGGACCCAATATCTGTACTACTTTGCCGACGTTATTTTTCATATAACATTCATCTCATTTCGGATTAAATTATGTTCCCGCAACTATCTCCGTTATTTCCTGAGTAATAGCACCTTGGCGGAGCCGATTATAAGTGAGCTGCAGATTGTCAACCAATTCACCGGCATTTTTGCTGGCAGACTCCATTGCAACATGTCTTGCTTCAAATTCGCTTACAAGACTCTCACAAACAGCAGACCAAAGAGTCCCCGAGATATAGAACGGAATAACTTTTTTCATACATTCTTCATAGTTCGGTTCAAATAAAAAGTTCAGTTTATCTTCTGCGTCCCCAGAAAAATCCTCACCATTGAGGGGAAACAATTTGACTATAGTAGGGACTTGTTTCAGGGAAGAAACAAATTTAGTATATACTAAAAATACCTCTTTAAATTCACCGCCAAAGTACGATTTTAATATAAGGTCTGTGATTTTTTTGCAGTCATCAAAGGACAATTTTTCACACTCAGGGGATTTATTACCTAGAAAGCGTACATTTTTTCTGCATAAGAAGTCCACCACTTTTTTGCCAATAGGCAAAACCGCATCTCTTTCCGGATCTGCATGTTGTTCAAATGTCTTTATAATGTTGGAATTGTACCCTCCGGCTAAACCTCTATCTGCACCGATTACTATATAACATATTCTGTCCGAGCTTTTGCTTTGCTTAAAAACAGAATTTTTTAAGTCCTTATTTTTACAGACATTTTTTATAGCCTTACTTAAAGAATCGTAAAAAGGTCTTACCTTTTGGAGTCTGGCTCTGTATTTTTGTACCTTAGAGGAGGAAATTAATTCCATAGCCTTAACAATCTGCCCTGTGTTTTTAATATTTTTTATTCTAATGCTTATATCTTTAATGGAATACTCTGACACAAATGTTCCCTTCCCTCATAAGAACTCAATGGCCTTTCAGAAACTCGGAATTGAATTTCTTTAATCCCTCAACCATTTTTGACTTGTTATTTTCATCCAAATCACCGGAATCTTTTATACTATCCAGAATATCCCGGTAATTAATACTAAAATATTCATAAAGCTCTTGCTCGTAAGTTTTAATATCTTCTAATTTTACATTCTTTAGATAATTATTTATTCCAGCATAAATTATAATAACCTGGAGTTCCAGAGGAACCGGTGAATTACGTTTCTGTTTTAGAATCTCAACGATTCTCTGCCCTTGTGCGATACGGTTTTTTGTGTCATCATCAAGGTCTGAACCAAACTGAGAAAATCTTTCGAGTTCACCATACTGGGAGTAAATTAATTTAAGTTCCCCGGTCAGTTTTTTCATAGCTTTTATCTGAGCGTTGCTTCCTACTCTGCTCACTGATATTCCGGGATTAATTGCAGGGATAATTCCCTTATTGAAGAGCTCTGTTTCTAAGAAAATTTGTCCATCCGTAATAGATATAACGTTTGTGGGGATATACGCCGAGACATCTCCCGACTGCGTTTCTATAATTGGCAGTGCAGTTATTGAACCACCGCCGTATGCGGGGGACATCCTTGCGGATCTTTCCAAAAGCCTGCTGTGAAGATAGAAAACATCTCCCGGATAAGCTTCACGTCCCGGAGGTCTCCTCATCAGCAAAGAAAGAGTTCTGTATGATACCGCATGTTTAGATAAATCATCGTAGATAACCAATACATCTTTTCCCTTATACATGAAATCTTCAGCGATTGCACATCCTGAATACGGGGCGATATATTGAAGTGAGGGTAGTTCACTTGCAGAAGCACTTATGACAATAGTATAATCCATAGCACCAAACTTTTCCAGACTATCCACAAGCTGTATGACCGTGGAATTTTTTTGTCCTATAGCCACATATATACATATTACATCTTGCCCCTTCTGGTTTATTATAGTATCTAATGCTATTTGTGTTTTACCTGTTTGCCTATCTCCGATAATGAGCTCACGCTGCCCTCTGCCTATTGGAATCATACTGTCTATAGCTTTAATTCCGGTTCTGAGCGGTACGTTTACAGGTTCTCTTTCTATTATTCCCGGAGCATTATTCTCTATAGGACGAAAACTATCTGTGTTTATAGCTCCCTTGCCGTCTATTGGCTGACCCAGGGGGTCTATTACTCTGCCTAGCAAAGATTCTCCAACCGGAACAGAGACTATTTTTCCGGTACGTTTAACGACATCACCTTCTTTAAGGTCTGTGGCTCCTTCGAAAATAACAACACAAACGCTGTCTTCTTCCAGATTCAGTGCCATACCGTAGTCTCCGTTGCCAAATTCTATAAGTTCATTTAGCATGCAGTTATCCAGTCCGCTTACCCTTGCAATGCCGTCACCAACGGTAATTACAATGCCTGTTTCATCCTGTTTGACTTTATACTCATAATTTTTAATTTGGGATTTGATGGTTTTAATTATGTCTTCATTAGTTTGCATACATTTCACCTATTTTTTTACAGATTCTATATTATCAGATAACTCCTTAAAATAATTCTCCAAACTCAAATCCAAGAATTTTTCGTCATAAAATATCTTAATTCCCCCCATGAGACTGCTATCTACTGTATTTTTGAGAAATACTTTTTTATGTGTGTGTGATTCTAATTTTAGGGTTAAATCTTTCATTTGCTGTGCGGTCATTAGGATAGACGTCTGTGCAGTAACTTTCAAAATATTATGTTTTTTGTTATATATTTTTTCGAACTGGGAAAAACATTTTTTCAAGATGTCAACATGGTGATTTTGGACCACTACTTTTAGAAAATTCAGCAGATAGGTATCTATCCTAAATTTAAATACAGCGTCAAGAAGCTTAATCTTTTCAGGCTTGCTTACAGCATAGGAGGATAAAATTTTCAGATACTCAGGGTAGGAATTAAATATTTGATTAAGGTTTCTAATTTCATTTAAGACAGCATCCTCTTTATTTTCTTCATGAGAAAGTTCAAAAAGAGCAAGGGCATATTCTCGAGATAAATTTTTCATCCTTATCTTAAACCCCCTTTACCTATAGCAAATGTCAGAAACTTATCCATATTACAAAATGAATTAGACGCTTTATCACAAAAACCATCCACGATAATTAGTCGTCATAGAGATTATCTATAGCAACATTTATTAGTTCATTGTGAGTATCAGCGGTAATTTCCCTCCTGACAACCTTCTCAGCTAAGTTTATTACTAAACCGGAGATTTCATTTTTCATTTCCAAAACTGAATTCCTCTTTTTAGTTTCAATATCACTTTCTGTCTTTTTAACGAGGATATTCATTTTTTCCTTAGTATCAGCTATCATATCTTGAGTAAGTTTGTCTGCCTTTTGAACTGCGGAATTTATAATTTCTGCAGCTTCCTTGTCGGCTGCACTGAGTTTACCCTCATAAGTGGTTTTATCTTTTTGTGCGGCAGCAAGAGTTTCTTTAGCATCGAAATAGAAATTATCCACTTCTTGTTTTCTTTTGTTGAGAATGTCATTTACAGGCTTGAAGAGAAATTTTTTAACTATGGCGGTTAAAATAACGAGGTTTCCCATAGACATAACAATATGCCAAAAATCAATATCTATAAAGTCTAGGTACTCAGACACAAATCCGACCTCCTTTAAGGGTAAAAATTAATCAAAGCATGGCAAGGAACATAGAAGGTATAACAAAGAGCAAAAGTATAGCAACGACAAACCCGTAAATACCGGTGGTTTCAGCCACTGCACACCCCATAAGCATCGTGGATGTAACCGTTCCTCTGGACTCGGGCTGACGTGCTATGGCCTCGCATGCCTTACCTACGGCAAAACCTTCGCCTATACCCGGTCCGATGCCTGCTATCATAGAAAGTCCGGCTCCTATAGCACAAGCTGCTAAAATAATTGCTTTTTCCATAAAACCAATCTCCTTTAAAAAACTATAAATTTTTATTGTTCAACATTTGCAGCCATTTTTATATAGACCATAGTAAGCATACAAAATATAAATGCCTGCAATAAGCTGCTAAACAAATCAAAATATATGGATAAAACGGCGGGCAAGCCTAGCTGAAATATAGGAATTTGAGAAAGAATTCCCGGGAGGCTGCCTAAGACACAAGTACTCAATGAGGCAAGTGCACCGTACACCAGCGACGATATTACCACACCGGATACCACGTTTCCAAAATGCCTAAATGCCATAGAAACAGGTACTGCCAAATCACTTAGGATATTGAAAGGCGTCAAGACCGCAATAGGCTCTGTGTAACTCTTCAAATATCCCCCAAAACCCATAGACTTAATTTTGTAGTATATAATCATCAAAAATACGAGTATAGACCATCCCAAAAGGGTGTTTAAATCAGATGTGGGGGGCTTAAACGTTAGAAGTGATGAAAGACTCGACAAGGAAGACAGCACCATTAGAGCGAATATAAACGGAGAAAAAAATTCAAATGCTTTGCTCATAGTGGATCCCACGAGATTTTGAACAGAAGTCACTATATACTCGGCCATAATTTGTCTTTTGGCTTCGGGTTTCACCTTAAGACCTCTGCAAAGCCATCGACAAAGTACAAAGACAATAAATATAATTGTCCAGGAAATAACCTGAATTTCTGTAATATTTACCCCGCAAAAATTAAATAATATTCTGGCTCCCGTAACTTCAATATTCATAAAATCATCACTCTTAAATCATTTTAAATCTTTCCTGAAAACAGGGACAAACATATAGTATATTTTTGGAAAAAGCAGCGACAATATAAGGGACCAAGTGTTAAACACAGGTGATAAAACCGCAAAAACCGAAAATGCCGCAAGTGCAATCATTCTGATCCTATAAGAACTTCTGATACTTTTTTCTGCTTCCAGAGGGCTCTTATTCAGGGAATTTTGTATCGTAATCCCACGAAACAGAAAATCAAAAATTATTAATCCAATCCCATATATAGACCCGAGAAGCACAGTATAGTCGTATTTTCCTATTAGAAAGAAAATTATCTGAACCAAAATACCGAAGCATATACAGGCAACGGCTAAGTATTCTGTTTCTTTTATTACCGCTTTGTCTACTTTCATTTTTATTTATACCTCCCGGGGTGCACGCTACATCTAGGGATTCTTGATTAAGAGCCATAAAAACCGACATAGAACAGACAATTTTTATACATCTTGGGATATATTATACTATAAAATCTGAAAAAGTCTACACCTAATTTATTAATATTTTGATTTTTAATGATTATTACGTGACGTTATGGTGCTGGAAGGGGAATAATTTTTACATTTTGATGTTTATTTTCTATATTTGTGGGGATTGATTTGGTACATTATATTATATATAATTATGAGAATAGTATTTTTAGTATAATTATGAATTCATAGGAGGACAAAATGACTGATTTACTCATAAAGTTGTTTATTCCCGATGCTAAAAATTTCAATGACCCAAAGGTTCGGAAAAAATTTGGAACACTCAGCGGTGTAGTGGGGATTATTTGCAATACAATATTGTTTCTGGCAAAATTATTCGTAGGGATTGTTACATCGTCTATAGCTGTAACGGCTGATGCGTTTAATAATTTATCTGACGCAGGTGCATCTATAGTTACCCTGGCATGTTTCAAGATAGCTGGTGCTCCTGCGGATAAGGAACATCCATTTGGGCACGGCAGGGTAGAATATATTTCGGGGCTTATTGTGTCAGTTGCCATAATTCTCACGGGTTTAAGTTTCGTCAAATCCTCCATAGAGAAAATTATTTCCCCGGAGCCAATATCATTTAGCAAGATTTCACTTTTTATACTTGTGCTATCTTTGCTTGTAAAGTTATGGATGGGTTTGTTTAATAGAAAACTCGGCGACATGGCTAATTCTTCCGCAATGAAGGCTACTTCCTTTGATAGTCTGGCTGACGCAATAGCAACCGGGGCTGTAATTTTAAGTATGCTTGTATCGTATTTTACCGGGATATCTGTAGATGCTTATGCTGGGATCTTAGTTGCGGTGTTTATACTTTTGACGGGGGTTCAAATGATAAAAGAAACTTTAAATCCTCTTTTGGGGCAAGCACCGGATCCTGAACTGGTAAAGGATATAAATAAGACTATACTGTCATATAAAGACATTATTGGAATTCACGAACTTATGGTGCATAATTACGGCCCCGGCAGAAGTGTTATATCTCTTCATGCCGAAATGCCTGCAAACGTTGATATTTTTGAGCTTCATGATACTATTGATGCTGCTGAAAAAGAATTAAAAGAGAAGTTTAATTGCCAAGCAGTTATACATATGGATCCAATTGTTACAGATGACGAGAGGGTAAATAGATTAAGAAAAGAAGTGGAAGAAATCGTTAAGATGATAAATTTGGAGGCTAAAGTATATGATTTCAGGGTAGTGCCCGGCAGTAGAAGCTCTACCTTGGTTTTTGAGCTGTCAGTTCCTTTTGAACTGAACAAATCTGAGGATGAGATCATAAAAGTAACGAAAGAAGAAATAGAAAAACTTGGGAAACCATATAAGTGTATAATAAATGTAAATAGAGAAAACTGCATTGCCGATGACAGTGGGGAGAAATGATATGAACCGAGAGGAAGAATTTATGCACTCAGCATTAGAGCTTGCCAAAGAGGCTGAATCCGAGCATGAAATTCCCGTTGGTGCCGTCATAGTGTTTAATAATGAAATTATTTCCACTGGGCGAAACAGACGTGAAATTTCTCAAAACTCCCTCGCACATGCGGAAATAGAGGCCATCGATTCTGCTTGCAGAGTACTGAGAAGCTGGCGGCTCATTGATTGTGAACTATATGTTACATTGGAACCTTGTCCTATGTGCACCGGGGCAATTATAAATTCGAGAATTTCAAGACTCATATATGGAGCTTATGATTATAAGGCGGGCTCATGTAATTCTCTGATAAATCTTTTTGACCTCCCTTATAATCATAAACCTGAAGTTGTTTCCGGAGTACTGGAAGATAAATGTTCAGCTATATTAACTGACTTTTTTAAGAATTTGAGAAAAACAAAACCCAAGGGAATCTCCCGCCATTAATAACAGTAGACGATGTAAACTGTATTCGCTCATTTTTGTTAGACGGCAAGAAAGAGTCCCAAAAACGTTCGAAATACCCCCTTTTTTTTGAATATCCCTGGAAGTCCAGTTTATTACCCGGGGTCTCATTTCTTAGATTTAGCTATTTAAAATTTACTCCCAATAATATTAGAAAAATTCTTTTTTGTGCTATGATCCTCTAAGTATGTATGCAAAAACCTCAAGAAACTCTTTCTAGATCTTTTTTAAGTTTATCTATTATTCGTTTTTCGAGCCTTGAAATATACGACTGGGAAATTCCAAGCAAATCAGCAACTTCCTTTTGAGTATGCTCTTTATTTTTAGAAAGGCCAAATCTAAGTTCCATTATAATTTTTTCCCTGGCAGGTAAATGGTTTACCGCAGACCTAACGAGATCCCTTTCAACCTCTTGCTCGATTTTATAATTGACAATATCATTTTCGCTTCCCAGTATATCTGACAGGAGAAGTTCATTTCCATCCCAATCTATGTTTAAAGGCTCATCTATAGAAGTTTCATTTTTCATTTGTGAGCTCTTTCTTAAAAACATCAGTATTTCATTTTCAATGCATCTTGAAGCATAAGTTGCAAGTTTTATATTTTTTGCGGGACAAAATGTATTTACCGCTTTTATAAGACCGATAGTCCCGATGGAAATCAAGTCTTCTGCATTTGCTCCGGCAGAATCGAATTTTTTTGCTATATATACTACTAACCTTAGGTTGTGAGTAATCAAAAGTTCTCTCACGCTGTTATCACCGTTGAGAATTTTTTTCATTATTTGTTCTTCTTCATCTTTACTCAGAGGAGCAGGTAAAATTTCGGGCCCGTTTATGTAATATATTCCTTTGTTTTGCTTTAGTAACTTAGAGCGTATGAAAAAACATAGCTGATTTATCTTTTTTAGTATTATTTCAATAAATTTCATAACAAATTCTACTCCTTTTAGTCGGTTAATATATAGACTTACTCGATTAACTCCGGACCTATCAATGCTGTGAATTCGTCTTTTAGAGTATTATCCGGACATATGGCGATATATGCCTCCCTTTTTACGTTAATATTTTTGACTATTATGTATTCGGACTTGAATGCAGGTAAAATCCCATTACCCGATATGGCTGAAAACGGAATCAATCTCATTTTATTTCCAACATCGTAGTACACCTTATCAAGGTCATTTTTTTCTCTGTATATATCTGAGATACTAAATGCTACCTCAGGTACTATTTCTTTAATTACGCTTCTACATACTACTACAACAGGCAGTCCGGAAAATGTTTCTCTTAGGGTGTTTCCGGTATCTATTTTTGCCGTTACACAAAAAATTTTACCTAGTAATTTTATCTCTATTTCACAGAAAGTTGTTTCATTTTTTGACCCTCCAACTATTTTATTTACTGTTTCAATAATAAAGTAGGAAACTACTGTTGACACGAGTAAAATTATTGGAGAAACGTTGAAATAGACGACGTTATTTTTCATGTACATGCCTCTTGGTTCAAAAAAACACCACATTGCAAACATAGATCCCAAGAAAGCAAAATTTATAGAGTAAAAACAAAGCAGTGCTTTTAGATATATACTGGACTTAGGATTGCATAGAGATACCCAAACAATCGTAGATGACATAATCAGTTTAATTGCAAGCGATACAACAAAGTTATGTGGCGGGAGCAGCATATAGAGAGAATATATTGCTCCAAGAGATGAACCTACTATTATTTTAAGTTTAGTAGTCTTTATGTACAGAAATTTAGCTGTTGCGGTCAGCATAAAGTAGTTGATAAAAAGATTTACTGCTATAAGTACATCTATATATATTACTTGTGTCATAGTGTACCTCTTAATTCCATTTATTAATTGCATTATCTCACCTCACGCAGGGTGAATTTTGTCACAAAAACGGTTTTAATTAATATAATTTCACATGGGGCAGACCTTTAATTTTTATCTTCTCCAACAACTCCGCTAATGTGATATTCATTCCAGTTTACACACCATGTCCAATTACACCTGTTCATATATGCTTTTGCATATACAGTTACATCTCCGTTACCTAAAATATAGCATATAATGCCTTTCAAATAACTTGTTGTGCAGCCTCTGCGCTTAATTTTAGCTTAAACATCTCTTGGCAAAACTAAAATAATAATACACAACTAAGAGTATAAGGTGGTCAGCTTAGAATAAAGGTCTATTTATTGGATGTGGCATGTATAGTGAATGCGGTACTGCTGGGCTGGTGCGTAATGAAATAAAGTTTTACAGGTGTATGGGAACGCAGTGTGTGGAGATTAACAGTGGAATTTTATAAGAAGCAAAAAAAGGATTAGTGCTTTGATTTTGAAACCCCGGTTTTGAAGACGCCGGGACAAATAATATTGACATTTTGAAAATTATCAAATATAATGTAACTGTTACCTGTAACTATAGGGTAGAAATATTTTCAAAACACACGCTTGGAGTATTGAATTGATGTAAAATCTTGGTGCCCTTTGTATTTGGGTAGGGTCAATAGTGTCCAAGCGGAGGATTAACCAAGGAGGATTTTTGTATGTCAGTAGTATCAATGAAGCAACTTTTGGAGGCGGGTGTTCATTTCGGTCATCAGACCAGGAGATGGAACCCTAAAATGGCTGAGTATATTTTTACGGAGAGAAATGGAATTTATATTATCGATTTGCAGAAAACCGTAAAAAAATTGGACGAAGCCTATAATTTTATCAGAGAAATTTCCGAGGAAGGGAAATCAGTGCTATTTGTCGGCACAAAAAAACAGGCTCAGGAGTCAGTCAAGGAAGAGGCCATTAAGGCCGGAGCCTATTACGTAAATGCACGTTGGCTTGGCGGGATGCTTACAAATTTTTCGACTATCAAGCAAAGAATTTCCAGACTTAAACAGCTCAGGGCAATGGAGAAAGATGGAACTTTTGAATTACTTCCAAAGAAAGAGGTTCTTAAGTTAAAGTTGGAAATAGAGAAATTAGAAAAATTCCTTGGAGGAATTAAGGACATGAAAGAATTGCCCGGAGCACTTTTTGTTGTTGATCCGCGGAAAGAAAAAATAGCCGTCTGTGAAGCTAAAAAGTTGGGAATACCGGTTGTCGCGATTGTGGATACCAACTGTGATCCGGATGATGTTGATTATGTAATACCCGGTAATGATGACGCTATACGTTCCGTTAAATTGATTTGTTCAGCAATGAGCAAGGCTATCATAGAGGGGCGCGAAGGCGAAGTGATAAGTGAAGAGGAAGTTATATCTTTCGATGAAGATATGCTAGAGGAGTAGTTCTGATTTTGTTTTTCGTAATATTTAGGTGAAAGGGATGGAATTATGAGTTTCAGCGCAAGTGATGTTAAAATGCTCAGAGAAAAAACCGGGTGCGGTATGATGGACTGTAAAAAAGCCTTAGCCGCTTCCGGTGGTGATATGGAAAAGGCCATAGATTTTTTGCGTGAAAAAGGTTTAGCCGCTGCTGCAAAAAAGTCAGGGCGTATTGCTGCCGAAGGTCTCGCGGTTGCTTATACAAATGAATCTAAGGATGTGGGTGTAGCCATAGAAGTAAATGCTGAGACGGATTTTGTTTCTAAAAATAAAGAGTTTAGGGACTTTGTTAAACAATGTGTCGATACCATCATGGAGAAGAATCCGCAAAGTGTTGAGGAGCTTTTGTCGATGACGGCAAGTGGCTCACAGCAAAGCGTTGAAGAGATACTCCGTGAAAAAATCTTGACAATAGGTGAGAATATAAAAATCAGACGCTTTGTAAGGTATGAGGGAGTGCTGTCTACTTATATCCACTCAGACGGGAAAATCGGCGTAATGGTCAAGTTTGATGTAGAGGATAAATCTAAGCTAAATGCTAGATTTGAAGAGTTTGGAAAAGATATTGCCATGCAGATAGCGGCTGCGAATCCCACGTATTTAAATAGGAATTCTGTTCCTCAGGAGGTAGTTGAGCACGAGAGAAAAATTTTGAAGGAACAGATTGTGAATGACGGTAAGCCCGAGAATATTGCGGAGAAGATTGTTATGGGTAGAATGAACAAGTTTTATAAAGAAGTATGTTTGATGGATCAGATTTTCGTTAAAAATAATGATTTAGATATAAGTAAATATGTAGAGGGAATTTCTAAAGAGCTTGGCACTAAAATCTCAATAGATAGTTTTGTAAGATATGAACGGGGCGAAGGATTGGAGAAAAAATCAGATAACTTCGCACAGGAAGTTGCAGATATGGTAAAATAGTAGATAATTTAGTTTGTTTTTGCAGAATAGAGCCTCAGCCATAGAGATATGGCTGAGGTTAATTTGTGCAGAATGTTAAAATGTGCAATGTATTGTAAATATATAGTTGATTTTTTGGGAATATTA
>CASPLG010000033.1 GCA_949422855.1 uncultured Eubacteriales bacterium
CGGTAAATATCCGATGTTATAAAGCTTTAAACGGTGTATTTTATTAACCTGCCATCTAGCCATTTTACCCCTATTGCACAGCATCCATCAGAATGGACTCTGCCCGCTCCGGGAAAGCCTTTGTAAATTCTTATAGCATCTTTTTCATCCCCTGCAAAAGGAATAAGATTATAAAAACCTTCAGAAGACACCATGATTTCAAAGCTTTCATAGAAATGCAAAAAAGTAATCCTACATAAAGAAAATTCTCTCCTACCCTGCAGAAATAACTTATCCCCCACCCTGAATTTTTGTATGTACTCGGAATTCACTCTACACTCTGCTTTCTTAGTCCCTAAATATATGCACTGCAAAAACGGAAGTTTTGAATTATTAATTATACTTAGCTTGTAAGTTTTTGATTCACTATTTTTCATTACTTCTCCTGTTTATTTAAATAACTCGCACACTCAATTTTTGTGAACCAGATTCACATTCTATAAATCAAACCGCCCGCTGACATCTAATTTTACGCCAAACCCCAGATATCTGCCATCTATATCTTCTATCACTAATTCTTTGTTATTATAGTCCGTAATAGATACTTTTCTCACAATTTTCAAACCCTTATCTTCAAAGTCTTTCTGTAGTTCTTCTTGATTATTTACTATTATGTAGACATCATATCCGTATCCATACAGTTCCCTATTCGGAATAACCCGTTTACCCTTTGAGTCCGTTAAAATTATTTCAATATCGTCCCTATACAAACATATATGAGGCTCTAAAGAATCCAGGTACTCTACAGAATCAAATCCTAAATTTTTTACATAAAATTCCGCTGTGCGTTTTATGTTCGGCACCGGAAAAATCGGATGTGTCATGTATAATTGTTTCATTGTATCACCTGCTTTCATCAGTTTTTGTTCGTTAATCTCAACTAAGGTATTTTACAAAAAAGTATTTATTAAGCTTCGCATTTTCTTTGTTTTCTCTTATAAATTCAAGTCTAAAACCGCATTTCTCATAAAATCCCGGTGCTTGAAATGCATTTGTAACAAGATTGATGTTATTGAAATTTTTGCCCTTAAAGTAGTCTTCTGTATATCTTATGAGCTTTTTACCTATACCCCTGCCTCTGTACTCTTTCACCACAACTAAATTATTGATCGTAACCTCAGAATAATAGCTGTATCCGGTTAGGTAGGCAACAATTTTATCGTTTTCTCTCGCAACAAAGCTAAAACGTTTAAAATTGTACTCAACTCCACTCTCAGTATCGTATTGCGTAAGTAATTCATCCGCAGCTTTGTCAATTTCCTCAAAGTTTTCCCCACGTTCAATGTTCAGCATTTTGAATGCCCCCACTAAACCGGCAAATTTCCGCAAAGCTTATTTTTAAGGCCCTCATATCCTGGTCTTTCTAATAGTGCAAACATATTGTTTTTGTATGCTTCAACACCGGGCTGATTAAATGGATTTACACCTAAAATCAGACCGGAAATAGCACAGGATTTTTCAAAAAAATAGATAAGACTTCCAAGCTCCTCCTCCGAACTATCCTTAATTCTCACTATACCATTCGGAACTCCTCCATCACAATGAGCTAAAACCGTGGCTTTAAAGGCGGTTCTATTTACTTGTTCGAGAGTTTTTCCGGACATATAATTAAGCCCGTCAGAATCATTTTTGTCCTTACTAATCACAATATGACTTCTGCTGTTTTTAATAATCAGATTTGTCTCAAACATAATTCTGCTGCCGTCTTGGATAAATTGTCCCATAGAATGTAAATCCGTTGTGAAAATTGCTGATGCCGGGAACAGTCCCTTGTGATTTTTCCCTTCACTTTCCCCATAGAGCTGTTTCCACCACTCAAGAAATATAGAAAGCCTGGGTTCATATGCAGTCAGAATCTCTATCGATTTACCCTTTCTGTATAAAATATTTCTTACCGCAGCATATTTGTAACAATCATTCTCCTCCAGGCTGCATTTCATAAACTGATTTCTTGCCTTCAATGCTCCAAACATAATTCGGTCTATATCAGCACCGCTTACAGCTATGGGGAGCAATCCAACCGAAGATAGAACGGAAAACCTCCCACCTATGTCATCTGGAATAGCGAAGATTTCATAGCCTTCTTTAATTGCCAGCTCTTTTAATTTTCCTTTGTTCTTATCCGTGGTGCAATAAATTCTGTTTTTTGCCTCAGCTTTTCCATATTTATCCTCCATAAAGTTTTTAAATATCCTAAACGCTATGGCAGGTTCAGTCGTCGTCCCGGATTTCGACACTACATTTAAAGAAACATCTTTGTCCTTACACATGTCCAGTATTTCACCTATGTAGCTCGAACTCATATTGTTGCCCGCAAAGAAAATGTTAGGAGTGTCTTTCCCTAGAAAATTATAATTTGAGGAATGTAAAAACTCTATAGCAGCACGTGCCCCTAAATACGACCCTCCTATACCTATTACTATTAAAATATCACTGTCATTTCGAATTTTATCCGCACACTGCTTGACCCTGTTAAATTCATTTATGTCATAATTCTCAGGAAGGTCAAGCCATCCTGTTGCCGACCGAAAGGTACCGGAATATAAAATGTCATGTGCTGATTTAACCTCACTTTCTATACCATTTAAATCTTCATCCTCTATAAACCCGCTTAAATATTTTGTATCAAACTCGGTTCCCATTTATAACTCCCCCTAATGAGTAGAATTTTACACTATATTATTTTCCATTTCAATATAATTAATATGTGCCCACTCATAAAATAATCAATTCTGAGAAAAAATGAGCGACCGTATCAGTCCGCCTGGGGGCATTTTACATCGAGGGAAACTAAGTTTTCACAATATTTATAATTTGGACAAACTTCTAGTGTAGTGGAACAAATACTGCTGCGCCAAACCGGCATATTTCCCAAATATTTCGGGAGTTTTGCCAGGAAAATACCGCTCCATTACACGCCTCATCCAGACATCAACCGGAAATGCTTCCATCCTATGAAAACCATACAAAAGCGTACACTCTGCTACCTTAGGCCCCACTCCCTTAATTTTCATTAGGTATTTTCTTGCATCACATACATCCATTGAACTTACCTTTTCCAAATCAACCTCCTTTGAGCTAACCTTGTTTGCCGCATCTATAATATACTTCGCTCTAAATCCACTCTTTATTACTTCTAAGTCTCTTTCCGATAACTCAGAAATAGTTTTTGCGTCAGGAAAAGAAAACGAACCCTCACCTATTTTATTGCCAAAGTTCTCACATAGCCTGGATATAATCTTTTTTATCCTCGGTATGTTGTTATTCTGCGATATTATGAAGGAACACAGTGTCTCCCAAGGCTCTTGTCTTAAAATTCTTATACCCGGGCAAAATTTACACGCTTTGTGCAAGGTAGGATCTATAGCTGACAGATCTCTGCGAATCTTACTGTAGTCTAAATTTAAATCAAAATACTCTATCCATAAATCGTTTATTTTTTCCGGGAAATCCCCCTCTATTACAAGGTTTTTACCCTTATAATAAACCCAAATTTCAAAACCATGCACTACACAGTGGTATTTACTGCCCATTTTATCCCACCTAAAGCACTGTCCACACTCAAAAGTATCTTCTAAGTTGAACTTTTCTGCCCCAATTATTTGTATAGAGCTGCCGGTTTCATCTATTTGCACACCCACCACTCCCTAATCTCTCCGGGACTGCACCTTTCTCATCTTGATTTTTCTCAACATAGTATATCCCCAAACATGTCAGCAACAGTGCAATTAAACTTTTTATATTGAAAATATCCTCACCCAGCATCACAAACGACGAGACTGCCCCGAATATTGGAACAAGAAAATTATATATACTCACCTTGGAGACTTTATTGTATTCCAGCAAATAATTCCATAACACCCCGGATACGCAGGCTGCAAGAGACAAATATATTAGCATTGCTATGCCGCAAACACTAAAATTTAAACCCCCACCCCCCAAGAGTCCTGTAAATATTAACGGCAATCCTCCTATTACAAAACTATGCCCTGTGAAGATTATAGGTTTTTCATACTACGATATTTTTTTGCAAAGGGGGGTTGTAAAAACAAATGTCAGGGTCGATAAAAATATCACACCCTCGCCTCTGAACGTAAAAGAGGATTTTGTTAAAGAAAATGAATTAAAGTTAAGCAAAATAGCACCCGACAATCCCAATATGCACCCTAATATTTTATAAAAATCCATTCTATCATTTTTGTATACGAAATGTGATAAGATTATTATAAAAAAAGTTCCGGATGAAGAGATTATAGACGCGTTAAAACCACTTGTATATGGAAGACTTATGTATAAAAGAATATATTGCAAAAATGTTTGAACAAACCCAAGCAGAACGGTATCCCAAAAAACATTTTGATTGGGTAGGATAATTCTTCCGGATTTAGCGCAAGGTATTAATAATGTAAAAACCCCTGACAAAGTAAAACAAAGCCCGGCAAATAAAATTTGCGATGCAATATCACTTTGCACCACGCCCATCAGGCTCAGCCCTACGCTTATTGCCGGTATCATGTTGCCCCAAAGAGCCGTACACAAAACGGCAATAAACATGACGCTCAATCTATTTGTAAATAAGAAACTTTTGCTGTAAACCGCTTTCATAAGATGTTATAAATTCACCTTTTTAATATAATTTGCACATTGTTGTTATTTATAAGAACTGTTCCTCAAAAGCCTTGTGGTAAATTTTAGTTTATCGGGTTTTACCTTTTTGTCCTTAAACTTTAAAGAGGCAGACCATGCCGACGATAAATTGTTATCTATGTACTTCTGCACAGCACCAATTTGCTCCGGATCAGTTATATTGTTGAGTATACCCATAGTTATAAGAGATTTTATATTCAAAGAAGAACTTTTATATAAATCACTCAAAAGCTTAGATAGTTTTTCTATTTTTCTAGTATCTTTATTCTTCTCAAGCAGCTCTGTAATTTTAGGCAAGATACTGCTTTTAACAAACTGCGTTCCTCTAAACTCACTGTAGCACTGCTTTTCTATAAATATCTCATCCCTTAGCTCCGGGAATATATTAACCATTCTATTGGCAAAAAACAACTCATCAGCAGTTTCGTCAGGCAAAGCCTTCTTGCTTTTTCTCTTTAAATTATTCTTGCCAGGTCCGTTCAGAGTCTCAGCAAAATCATCGCAAATCAACTTTATGCTCTTTCTGTCTATCTCATCATCAAAAGCCCATTCAGAAACCTTTGTCCAGTCCCCATCTTGTTCGCTATCAGAGCTGTTTTCCCTCCTATGCAAATAAACCCTACTATCTCGGGGATCTACTTCCACTTTATACGCAAAACTCTCGTTTATAAACAGAGCCTGTGTATCCGACTTTTCGGGTTTAAACTTCTTAGATGAAACCTTTTCACACAATGAGTTGTAAAGCATATCAAAATTACTATTCAACAAATTCACATCCAAATATTTAGTATTGCAATTATTATACTACAAACAAATATTTATGTCACTGATTTATTATTCGTAATCAAAGTATTCTTCTACCCTGAAGCGGTTCCCATAATTTCATATCATCTACATTGCTGTTTTCTCCATCGCCGGTTTCAGGACTATACTCCATCCGTTTTAATATTTCAAAAACAGTCTGCTCTTCTCTTGCATTGAGGTCTACTCCTCCCGATACATAGTCAAATTCGCTTTCATCCATCTTACCTGCTTTATTGTTGCATTCAACCTTGTCCTGAAGCTCATCATAAGAGGCTTTAGAACCCTGTTTAATAAACGCAACCTTCGATTCTATAGACTTATACTGCTCTAAACTTACAATTACACCGTATTTCTTAAATAGATTTACCTTCTCTTCAGTAGTTTTGCACTTCTTAAATTCCTCCTCAAATTCGCCGCTTCGAACCGCTGACATCAAATCATCAATGGACACAATAAAAACCCCCTTTTACATATTGACTATATAATATCATTATATTTTACATTTTTCAACGTATTATGCAATTTTTATAGTTAATTATTTTTTAAATATGCGCTATATCCATCTTTTAATTAATAAATCAATTATAAATTTACAAGGTATTTCTGCCGCTAACCTAGACAAAAATAAAATTTGTAGTTTCAAAGAGGAGGTGGTATGGTGGAAAAATTTTTCAAGTCTCTATGCCTGATATTGATTTTAGTATGTGCTTCATTCTTTGGAGAATGCATATTGGTATACGATGAATTGCCTAACATATACAATTCTACCGATAATTCTGAAATAGTCCTTTCTAATGCACTACCCGTAAAAGTCGTTCCTCAGCAATCTAAAATTTATACTGATGCAGATAGTATTTTTACAGGTAGGCGTCAAGTAATTCCTGCTAAAATAACATTATTTGATATATTTCCCGTAAAATCAGCGGAGATTCATCCTATCCCCGAAAATTTTGTTACACCCTGTGGAACCCCTTTTGGAGTAAAGTTATTTGCTAAGGGTCCTATGGTTATAAATATATCTGACGTAAAAACAGAAACAGGTGTGTTTAGTCCGGCGGAAGAGGCCGGAATAAAAAAATCTGATACAGTAACTCACGTAAATGGTGAAAAAATATCGAACAATGAACAACTCGCACATATTGTAGAACTGAGCGCAGGACAACCTATCTCTGTCAGAGTGCTTAGAAACAATAATTCAATAGATTTTACAGCAAAACCCGTAAAATCCATCGAAGATAAAAAGTACAAAATAGGCATGTGGGTACGAGACAGCTCCGGAGGCGTAGGAACCGCAACATTTTATGATCCGTCTAAAGGAACATTTTCCGGTTTGGGACATGGCATATGTGATATAGATACCGGCGAACTTCTTCCCCTGGAACACGGTGACGTAATGAAAGCATCAATTAAAGGGGTTACTAAAGGTACAGAGGGTAAGCCCGGAGAATTAAAAGGAAGCTTCATCGAAAAAAAACCAATAGGTACACTCAAAGCAAATATCGAAACTGGTGTATATGGTACGTTCAGTTCACCATTGTCTCAAGGTGAACGAATGAAAATAGCCATGAAACAACAGGTAAAAACCGGTTCTGCGAAAATTTTAACCACTATTTCAGGAGAAACGCCTCAGTATTATGACATAAATATAGAGAATATAAATTACAGTGAAAAAAATCCCACCAAAAATATCCTAATATCAATTACCGACAAGAAACTCCTGGAAGAGTGCGGCGGTATAGTTCAAGGAATGAGCGGAAGCCCCATTATACAAAATGGAATGTTGGTCGGAGCCGTTACACATGTTTTTATAAATTCTCCAAAACGTGGCTATGCCATATTTTCTGAAACCATGCTGGAAAAATCGAATAAAATATTTGACTATATGCATAAATCTTATTAATAATTTAAAACATTACAGGGCGATTTTTACAATTATTTCCATTTTAAATAGAAAATGCTTGATATAATTGTAAATATATGGTATTTTAGGTTTGTAATCATATTAATAGGAGGAATTATTGTGGAAAAACGTGCAAAAGTTCTCGTCACTCAGGATAATGCCGAAACCGATACTCAACTAAAACAGATGTTTAAAAGCTATTTTTTGGATGTATTTTTCTCTCCTAAAGACGGAATAAAGTTAAAAGAACTAATCAAAAAAATTTCACCGGACGTTGTCGTCACTGATATGTTTATGCCTAGAATAGACGCTATAGCTCTGATATCTGAAGTGACTAGATCCGACGAAATCAAGACGCCATTATTTATAGTGACATCAGAATTTACAAATTCAAAACTCGAAGCTGAAATTATGTCCTCCGGCGCCTCATATTTTATGATAAAACCCTTTAACCCGATAAATTTAGCCGAAAGAGTCATACGTCTGATGAGCCAGTCAAATAATATCTCAGATTCCGAACAAAATTTCTACAAAAAAAACTACGAAGCTTTGTCACAGAAAAACACTGAACTTCAAGTTACTGAGATATTACATCAAATAGGCGTTCCTGCCCATATAAAGGGGTATCATTATCTCAGGGCTTCAATAATAATGTCTATCGAAAACCCTAACATTATAAATGCTGTAACCAAACAACTTTATCCATCTGTAGCAAAAGAATTTTCGGCAACTCCATCCAGAGTGGAACGTGCTATACGCCACGCAATAGAAGTAGCTTGGGATCGTGGAGACATCGATGTGCTGAATTCCTATTTTGGCTACACGATCCACACTTCAAGAGGTAAACCTACCAATTCCGAATTCATCGCTATGATAAGTGACAAGTTAAGACTACAGATGAAATCCGCAAGCTAAATTATAGTCTCACTGCAGCCATTTAACGTAGCACTAAGAAAGTAGAATAAAACCTAAAACAGCCCTGTTTGAAAGAGGTCGATTTATTCTTCCAAACAGGTGCTTTTAGTTTTAGGATATTTTCCGATACCACAAAAAAGTAAATATGTTACCCCTCATTCGCCCCGCAATCGCCCAATAAGTAATTAAGACCTGCTTTCGAAAACACACACTCTGAAGCAAAATGCACACACCTCTCTTGCAAATACCGCACAACAAACTTCTTTTGCAAAGAATTCACAAACGGCACATCAATGATTGTTTGATTTAGATACCAATCACACTTCTTAAACTGCATACCCAAAGAGTCCAATTTTCTAAGATCCCCCTCATCTGTTGTATCCATCCCAAGTATGTCTAATATGCTTACACCTTCTTTTGTATTCGTGTCATAAAATTCCACATGACAAGTGTCACGTACTTGAAGAGAATCAGGCATATCACGCTTAAACTTTAAACACTTTGTCGCAGAATAAAGGTCTAGCACAATCAAATCCGTGCGCATCTGCACTAGAGATGCATATTCAACACATTCATAACGCAACGCATCATCTACAAGCATCCAAACTGCCGTATCATGCAAATCCTTCCATCTCACATCTTCATCGTTTAGAGGATCTATACCCTTTAGATAACTTTTCTCCACTTTTCCTTTCACATAATAAGCCTTTTGCTTGTCGCGCTCAAACAACCCCACAGCAGCGGCACGATCTATCGTCTCCATCGGATCTAAATTGTTCAAATCATCTAGATTATTTGAGCCATTTGAACCATCACCGCCCTGTCCTGGTGCACTAATCAAAACATCTGACGGCACACATACCTGAGCACGACCCTCCCCGGCACACAACGCACAACTCGAGCTTGCACCACTACCGCTGCTACTCTCCGTACGCTCTGCCAATGGCTTAGAGTTCAAACCATCAAGGTTGTTGTCACTACCCACGGATCCCGGTAAACAAGTTGTCATGCTGGCCTTCTGACCTTTTAATGGTGGTGGATTCTTCATTTTCAGAAAGAGAAACACACCCACCCCGATAGCTGCAACTCCGATGAAAAATAACTTTTCAAATAAAGGTGCTCCCACAATATTTCTCTCCTTAATCATCTTCTTGTTAATATACTAACATATAATTAGTATAAAGTCAACAAATTAAGTAGAAAATATTAACCCAAAAGACAGAGCAGAATAATGCTCACGCTATATTTATAGTTCAATTTCCCCTAAAATCTAACCTATAATATGATCTTTTCTAAACCCTTAAAAATGCCTCAACTCATCCCCTCAAGTTCATAGCGTATCATATCACTTATTCTCTCCTGTCCTTTCGCAGGCAGTAGCCTAAAACACAGTACTAAATTCCGTTCAGAATCAGATAAGTCAGAAGTAAATTGCGGACCAAAGTCATCAATCTGGTAAACGTCGTTTTCCTTTAGCAAAACAGCACGCTTAGACGGAAAAACCGAGGCATCATCGTTCCTCCCGCTCGGTATGGGTCTAATTTCACCCTCGAGGACATCTGATATCTTTTCGTTAAATATCTCAGCAAGCTTATATATCGTCATGATATCGGGTGTAGTCTTACCAGTTTCATAATAAGAGTAAGTTGAACGCTCTATATTGAGTAAATCCGAGATTTGTTTTTGGGTATACCCCATTCTTTGCCTAAACTTTTTTAATCTATCTCCAATATCATCCAAAATGCCCACTCGCCTCCTACCATCGATGCCAGACCGGCAATCCTCTAGATGATATTATCATTTACACCTTTATTCCAAAAATGTGCAAAATTTTCACAGTAAAATTATTCACCATTCTTTTGGATATTTTTATATATATTTATGCCTGCCCCACACAACCCAGTACATATTTTATTTTGTGTTTAACTACACTTTTTATAGACTCTCTTGCTGCAGACAAATATTTTCTTGGGTCAAACTCTTTGGGATTAAGTGCAAGGTATTTTCTTATTGCCGCCGTCATGGCAAGCCTCAGATCCGAGTCAACATTTACCTTGCATACTGCCATTTGAGAAGCTTTATGTAACATATCTTCAGGTATTCCGGATGCATTATTTATGTCTCCCCCATAAGAATTAATATCCTCTATTAATTCCGGGATAACAGATGAAGCACCGTGTAAAACTATAGGAAATTCTGGTAAATTTTTTTGAATATCCTCCAGTATGTCAAATCTTAAAAATGCTTTATGTCCAGGCTTAAACTTATATGCTCCATGGCTTGTTCCTATTGCTACGGCAAGAGAATCAACTCCTGTTTGCATCACAAATTCTTTAGCCTGCCGAGCAGAAGTGTAAAATGATTTTTCATCGGGCGTATTAACATCATCCTCTACACCCGCAAGACGCCCTAATTCTCCCTCGACAGTAACGTTGTATTTGTGCGCATATTGCACTACGTCTTTTGTAATCTCCACATTTTGCTCATATGGTAAGTGAGATCCATCAATCATGACGGAAGTAAACCCTCCATCGATACAATTTTTACACAATTCAAAGGTATCACCATGGTCTAAATGAAGTGCTACCGGGATATCAGTTTCGCTCGCCGCAGCCTCGATAAGCTTTAATAAATATTTGTGACCGGCGTATTTTCGTGCACCCGAAGATACCTGCAGTATAACAGGTGAATTCAATTCCTTACATCCCTCTATAATGCCCTGGACTGTCTCCATATTATTAACATTAAACGCACCTATTGCATAATTATTCCTATACGCTTTATCAAACATCTCTTTTGTATTAACAAGACCCATTTCAATGCCCCTTTTCTGCTTTTAAATTTGTACAATTATAATTATACGAGTAAAACACACACTATACAAAGTAATTTATAAAATTTTTATCTATTTTTTATTTTGGATTCCTTGTTGAATTCCCATATATAACTTATGTTTGAAAGGGAGCGAAATAATTTTATATTTTACTGTATACATAACTATTATTATAGTGTAATATTAATTGTTGTAAATTCGGCTTAGTCTTTTTCTGAGAAAAAGGGGGGTAATCTATGCCCTATTAATTACAGCCTACGGCTATGGTTAGAAAATGCCGTTGCGAAAGATCCCCAAGATATCATAAAGCTTATAGAAGTCTAATACCTCAAAAGTTTCTCAAGGCATCAGCTATACTATCACACAAAAACAGATTTCATTTAGGGAGGATATATATTTAATTTTATGGAAAGTATCGAAAAAAAGAGAAAAAGTCAGTCCTTTGCTAAGGGAGCTCTAATTATGTCAGTCGGCATGCTCCTTGTAAAAGTCATGGGGGCTCTGTTCAAGATTCCCTTGATGTCTATATTAGGTGGAGAGGGGATGGGATATTTCAATTCTGCCTATAATCTCTATAACCCAATATATGCTTTTGCCACAGCGGGTCTGCCTATCGCAATATCCCGTATGGTTTCGGGAGATATCGCACGCGGCAGGTTTCGAGATATAAAAAAGATACATAAAATCTCGATCCCGATATTTATTTTAACCGGAAGCATAGGTATGCTCCTTATGTTTGCAGGGTCGTTTATTTTCGCAAAGTACACTCATGCCCCGGGGGTAATCTACTCTATTTTTACTCTAGCCCCCACTGTGCTGTTTGCATGCCTTATATCTACTTACAAGGGATATTATGAGGGGCTCCATAATATGATTCCCACGGCTGTTTCCGAAATTGTGGAATCAGCAGGCAAGGTTGTTTTTGGGATAGGACTTGCGTATTTTACCGTGAAATACGCCTTAAATGAATATAATTCCAATGGTACGGTATTCGGAGTGAATTATCCAAATCAGAGTGCCGCACATGATGCCGCTTTACCCTTTGCTTCGTCTGCAGCGGTTCTGGGGATTACTATTGCAGCTGCCGTAGGATATATTTATATGCTTCTGAAGTTCAAAATAGGGGGAGATGGAATTACAAAAGAAGAATTAAGAAATTCTCCCCGCCCCAGGACAAATTTAACCTTAATAAAAATGCTTTTATCTATTTCTGTCCCAATCGGTTTAGGTGCAATTATCATGAACCTCGCCGGAGTAGTTGATACCCTTTTAGTGCAAAACCGTCTAAATGGTATAATGCTGACAAATCCTAATGCACTTTTGAGTGTTTATGACGGTCTTATTCCGGATTCAGTTGTTGAGAGAAACACCACACATATATTTCTTTGGGGATGTTTTGGGGCTATGTCTACCATATCCATGATGATTCCCGCTATTTCTCAAGGAATTTCCATAAGTGCAATGCCTTCTGTTACTTCAGCATGGGTTCAAGGTACAAAAGAGAAAATTAAATCCAGCATCGACTCCATATTCAAGCTTACATGCCTGATATCCATCCCTGCCGGCTTAGGACTGGCATTTTTATCATACCCCATAATGGATTTAGTTTATGGCTCACTTATGAAACAGCCCAGCGAGGTTTATATTGCAGCAAGAATTATGTCTGTTGCCGGAATAGCTGTTATATTTAATTCCATAAGCACCCCCATTTGTACGATGCTGCAGGCTGTAGGACGTGTCGATTTGCCGGTGAAACTTCTGACGGTGGGAGTAATAATAAAAATAATTATAAATTACGCCCTCGTTGGAATACCTATGGTAAATGTACAGGGGGCTAGTATAGGAACATTAATTTGTTACGCATTTGTGAGCATCATGGCACTATATTTTCTGTGTAGAGAGGCAAAAATTACCCCCGATTTGAAAAATACAGCCCTAAAACCTCTCTTTTCAGCCATATGCAGTGCCTCTTCTGCATATGCATCACAAGGGCTTTTGGCAAAAATAATACCTTATAAGCTCTCCACCATAATTGCAATATTTATAGCAATTGCAGTATATGCAGCAGTGCTTCTGCTTACAAGAACCTTGACGGAAAGCGACATAAAAATGTTCCCCAAGGGGGATAAAATATATAAGAAATTAAGAAAATTACACTGGATATAATAACTCAATCGGAAAATCAATTTTTAGTTTAATCACGTCTGCCTCCCCTAAACAAAGGTTCAGATGTGATTTTTAATTCTCACCTCAAAATTTGAGAGTTCTCACCGAAAGATAGACCAGATTAAAATTATACAAATGTCAACTCGGAATTTGCTT
>CASPLG010000034.1 GCA_949422855.1 uncultured Eubacteriales bacterium
GAATATCAATTTTTACTTTACTGAACAAACTTTTATCTACTAAAATTTCATTTAATTTTTTGGCTTTACCAAACATACTTGCTCTTTTTTTGCAAAAATTTTGTAATCTAAGTATATCTTTCGCTTCCAATTCGGAGTGCAACAGATATATATTTGTTTCCGAAGGATTATTGGAAAATATTGATTCTAATAAAACTTCTAATTTTGAAATATACTGTCTATTTATTGCTACTAAAATGTTCATTATCTATAAGCCACTTCTGGCAAAATTATAAAAAAATATTTTTTCTGCCCTTACTCCCATTTTCAATAATTGGGCAGTAATTTCCACAGGGTAGTTTATTGCTGTTATTATAAAAGCAGCCTCAGGATATTTTTCAAATGAGTCTTCCGGTGTGTAAACTTTGTATCCATCAACTTCTGTTCCTATAATCTTGGGATCATTATCGCAAAGGCATTTGATTGTTCCAATACCTCCACTTTTTAGTCCTCTTAAAATCATTTTTCCATAGTGTCCTATACCAAACAAAACAAGTTCGTTAAATTCTTCCAATTGCCCTAACATTTTTTTGTGATATGTCGTCATAGGAGTACTATAAATTTGTGATATGTCAAATGATTCTGAATCACATATAGTATTTTCTCTAATTTCATTCATGATATTTTCAATATTTATATCATTCATCCCCGAACCTCATTTCTTATAGGATTCAATAAAGTTACATACGTTGTTAATAACAACAGGCCAAGTATAATTCTTTTTTACAAAATCTATACCATTCTCACGCATTGCCTCATATTCATTTTCATGAGAAAGCATATAGTTAATTACCGCCTCAAATTCCGAATAATTATTATAATACAGCCCTGCATTACTTCTCTGGCACTGTCCCCTCATTACATCACAATTTCCATTCACAACAACAGGTCTTCCTAAAATCATACTCTCTAGCATTACTAATGACAAGCTTTCATTAATTGAATTGTTAACTAAAAATTTTGCCCCCTTCATCAAAGCATTTTTTTCAGATTCGCTAATAAATCCTGCATGTATAATTTCCTTATGGTTGGGAACTTTAACACCATCCTCCTTCCCAACTAAAACCAATTTAAGCTTAGATGGATTCCGTTGCTTATACTTTATAAAATAGCTAAATAAATTGAGACAATTTTTTGATTCAGATATTCTTCCTACATAAATCATGTAATCGCCATATTGTTTTGCAATATGTTCATCACTTTTGTTAATAAGAGGCTCATCAAAGCCTATACAAGTAACCATCTCTTTCTTATCAGAATTGGAAAATGCACTTCTTACCATTTCTCTTTCTTCATAGGAATTATATATAAAACCTCTAACACCTTCAAAAACCTTTTTATATGACAAGGAACGAATTGATCTTGGCTCATGTACTGTTGGTATAAACAGGCCATTATCCAATCCTGTCTGCAATCCCAGTGAAGAGATGTATGTTCCATATGAGAAAAAGATAATTGCCTGGTATTCACTATAATGGTCTTTAATAAAATTTACCAAATCAGGACAAAAAGGCCCATTTTGTATGAAATATTGATTTGGTTCTTCAAGTTGATCTCTAAGCATTAATTGATATAATTGACCTGCTAATGCAGGTTTTTGCTCTCCCTGCACCTTAAATCGCCTTACTAAAATATCATTTATTATTTCGCAGCCTTCATGATAATAATTGTCCCAAGGTTCTACACTATTTGCACATGAGGTGAAAACTTCAACCTCATATTTATCCTTTAAATGTTCTGCAAGCATTCTGCAATGCAACTCTGCACCACCATTTACTTCCAAACCATAGCGATGCACTGCAAAGGCAATTTTCTTTTTTTTAGGGGAAATTCTCTTAACTTTTACTGGTAAAGACCAGATGATACGACTTTCAGCTATACCGTTAGCTATTAATTCCCTCTTTATTTCCATAGCCATATGCTCTTTTAAAATGGCAATAACTATGTAATCGCAGGAGCGCTTGTAGCATGTCCATACATCCGATACGTCATAACCTTTATTTCTATATTCTTTATCCTTCTTATCTACCCAGGCCACTAATTGTACATAGTAATTATCCATAATCTGAGAAACATAATCTTGTCCAACAATTCCTGCTCCATAGATAATAATCCGACTTCCCTTTTTGATTTTATCAAAGGGAAATAGATAATATGGTTTCATTTGTGTTTGATTAGAACCCATAATTCCATTAAGCAGATCTCTATCCCCTTTGTTAAGCAGAAACCTCATATAAAAATCCAGCTGTTCCATTAAAATATCACTTAAAACCTTATATTGTAAAAATACATTTGCTAATCCTTTATATAAAATTCCAATCTGCTCGAAATAGCTCAAATCCTTTTCACCAGTAATGGAATCTGCTCTTCGCCTATAATGGTATAAACATTTATCAGTAACATATATACTTTGTGCTTTTAAAAGAGCAGGATATGTACATGCCATATCTTCTCCATAATTTATACGCTCATCTACTGACATCTGACAATCAAAAATCACTTCTCTAGAAAAGATTTTTGACCAAACATTAGGCCTGATCCCAGAATCTCCCGTTGATTTATCGTAAAGCATTGTATGATAAAAATATTTATATAACAATTCATTGTTATAATAACCCGGTTTCATCGTATCAATATAGTTTCTTTGGGCCGTTCTAAAATCTTCTATAAAACCTGCTGTAACGATATCTGCCTTAGTTTCTAGAATATATCGCATCAATACTTCATAGGTGTTTGGTGATAACCAATCATCTCCATCTACATAGGTAATATAATTCCCTTGTGCTATTTCAATACCTGCTTTCCTTGCCGAAACAAGTCCACCATTGTTCTTATGCAGAACTTTTACTCGCTTATCCCTTTTGGCATAGTCATTACACATAGCACCACAGCTATCCGTGGAGCCGTCATCTACTAAAATAATTTCTAATTTGTTATATGTTTGGTTTAAAATACTTTCAACACATTGGGGCAAATATTTTTCTACATTAAAAATAGGCACAATTACACTCAACTCAACCATGTAAATAACTCCTTCCCGTCTATAATTTATCTCATTAAGATAAAAACAATTGTTTTACTGTCGTTCTTTCCTTGTTATTTCCAACAAATTTTTCCCAAAATCATCTAGCAATATAACTTTCTTGAATTCAGCACAGTCCTCATTTGTATATTGAGGGCTAAAAAGTGAAAATATTGTATCTACAAAATCTGCATTAATACTACTTGTATCTACATAGAGAGATGTAATATATTTTTCCGCATATTTTTTAATTGATTTTTGAGCGTCCATTACCATGCTTAGTTCATATGAACTTCTTCTCTCTTTACTAAATATAGGTTCACCATCGTTATCCATATTAATGACAGAACTTGATGTAGATGTTAGAATACTCTCAAGTAATAAATAGTGTTTAAAAAAGAATGTTTCCTTTTGAAAATAATTTGGATTATAGAATAGAGCCTTTATAGGTATATTACGTTTTCCACCCGTTACTGAATCATAATATCCACAATATAATCCTTTTAAATCAAAGAGGACAAAATTACTAAGAAAGTACTGGCATGTACCACAAGATACAAAATCATAGAAAGCATATTTTCCGTTTTGTTGAAGGCCTAATTGTTTCATATATTTGTTATAATTTGCTCGGATTTCTTTAACATGTTTATAAATCTTATTTTTCTGTGATATAGCATACTCTACCACAGAATTATATATCTCGTCGTGTGCATCTAACATTTCACTAGCCTTCAAGTCAAATCGTTCTTTTACAATTTCATTCCAAGAGCAACTAAAGGGTGCACTTAACATCCATTCTATATCAGAATCGCTAGATAACCCGGCACGTGCACATAGCATTCTCGAAGCTTGAAAATATATACTTTCAGGGAGTTCTGTCTTATTTAATTGTGCTTTTATATAATCATATAATTCCTGAATCAAAAAACCGTCCCTTGCAGAAAAAAGTACTTTATCATAATTTTCTTGAGATAATATATCTATTAGCCATAGTACTAATTTTAAAATCAAAGGTGCAAAATAAAGATAACTAATATCTTGGATATTATTAATATAGGGCCTTCTATCACTTCCATTTAGAGAAAAAGGACTATTAAAAATCTTTGCAACGAATAAACCGAGCATAGAACGTTCATTAACGGAAAGTGCTTTTTTTAGTATATGTCCATAACTTGAATCTTCAAGCAAAGAAGCCGCCTTAGGGGTAATATATATGTCCATTCCGTTTGACTTTGCACAAAATCCATCTGCTATTACATTATCACCAATATGTAAATATGATGCTGCCGGATGTAGATCCATAAAAATATGATATAATCCCGTAAATTTTGTCTGATGATAATCACAAGAGACCAGAATATCATGATAAGATGTAATATCTAGATTTTTTAATAAAATTTCAAGTATTTCTTTAGGAAGGTACATATCTGATATAAGATACACTGATTTATTTTTGTTAAACGCATAATTCATCATATCAACAACTGTTTCACGTTTAATTAATATATTTTTTTCTACAGAAAGCTCATTATCAAGCAATAAGCGTTTATCGGCAGAGGTAATCCCTTCTCTCGCCTGATATTCATCATATATTTGATAAATATTGGGACTGATGCATTTTAATGCTTGTTCAGCTAAAATCCGTTTATTAGCAAAATCATCTAATACAATTCCTTTTTTCTTACTTCTGCTTTCAACAATGTGAAACACATCCTCTGGATATAATGTATTTCTCATGATTAGTGTATCAAAAATGTCAAAAGTAATTACTTCATGCTGATCAATTTCATTTTTCAATTCCTCAATATTTTTTTTGGAATATTCTTTTTGCTTTTCAATACTGTTTACAAGCTCAAATAAGTCATTTCCGAACAAATCTAATAATACAATCTCATTTTCTAAACATAACTTTCTTATTCTATAATATATAGGCAAAGTTGCAGAAAGCTGTGTTGCTATAATAATTGCTTCTGGTTGATACAAAAGCATTTCGTCTGTGGTCAGTATTCTTTTTCCTTCGAAATATCCAGAATTTCTATCTCTATCCAGAATCCCTACAACTTCTTTATCATTTAATGAGTTAAGCAGTATTTTAGCATTAATACCAGTTCCATATATAATTATTTTTTGATATGTAAGTCCTTTTACCAACTTTTCAATTCTATAGTCCATATTCCTTTGCCTTAATCATATATATTCTTCGAAGTCTTTTTTATTTTCAATGTCTTCTATTTTAATAGTATACTTTTTATTACAATTTGTATCCTAAATATTTCAAAAGCTAGAAAAGTAAGGAGAAATTTGTTTGAAAATTGCTTTTATAAAATCCCAATATACTATATCTTGGCATATATTACCTTATAGAATATATTAAAACTATTGACTTCCAGTTTACATTTGTTTATAATTATTATGCGTTTGTCTACACAATGCTTGAGAACTTCAGATAGCTAACATGTTAGTCTCTGTAGCATTAAAAAATAAGCTAAGGCGAATAAAAATAATACAAATTGTAATAAAATGTATCGTTGTAGTCTCATAGAAGCTTGGACAAATGGCATTTAGCGGAAATTCCTTTGATAATTATAAAAACTGTTTAATGGAAGGGTAGCTTTTTAATGGATTCATTGCCAAAAGAAAATGTGGATATATCTATCATTATTCCCTTATTTAAAGGGCAAAAATTCTGCCAACGTCTTTTAAATATGATAGAAAAAAACTGTCTGTATCAAGAACTTTTTAAAGAATGCTCTGTTGAAGTTCTTTTTATAAATGATTATCCAAGTGAAAAGATCTCGATAGAGGACAAAGACAGACATTTTAATATCAGAATTATAATCCAGGAAAAAAATATGGGAATCCATGCATCAAGAGTAAAAGGGATAATGGGTGCTCAGGGAGAGTATGTCATCATGCTTGACCAGGATGATCTTGTGTCAGAGGCATGGATATATAGCCAATGGCATAAAATCAAAACTGAGAATTCCAATTACTGCATATGCAATGGATGGAGAAGACGTTTTCAAGTAATATCAGAATTTGATCAGTTTGACCAGGTTATTAATGATGTTAGCTATTATTTAGCTGTTGAAAATCCCATATGTTCGCCTGGGCAAGTAATTTCCAGAAAAAGTAGCATACCACAGGAGTGGCTTGAAAATATACAGATTAATAATGGCTCTGATGACTTTTTTTTATGGATACTAGTGTTAAAAAAGGGCCATCACTTTTCTATTAATAGAGAATATTTGTATTATCATACCCCTGAAAGGAATTATGATTCCATAAATGTAGAGGGAATGATATGCTCTCTTAAAGAAACAGCCAGATTATTGGATAAAACTAAATTATTGACTTCTAATGAAATTGAACTGCTAAATAGCCAAATATATAAAAAGGAACATAACGATTATATAAAGTTTCACAAAATGTTTCGTATTATGCTGGATTGGATAAAGCTAAAAAATAGGGGTATTAACATATCTGATTATCTGAAAAAGAATAATTACTTGAATATAGCAATATATGGTATGGGGTACATAGGAGAATATCTATACACTGAATTATGCGAGACGAACATTAGAGTCAGATACGGTATTGATCAGTCTTCAAAAGACTGTAATAGACAATTGGATATCGTTAAGATATCAGATAAACTGGAAGATGTAGATGCCATTATTATTACAATATCAAAAGATGAAAAGAAAATTGTCCAAACAGTAAGTTCGAAAGTGACTTGTCCGGTAATAACGATATCAGATATTCTTTTGGAGTTAAGAAATGAGATGGAATTTGAGCCAGGAGCTTTATATGTTAAACGAAATTGAGTATGCGGTTGATATCTTTATTGAAAACTTTAAGTCATATAAGCAGAAAAGAATTGTATTGTATGGAAAAGGGCCAGTCACACCAGCAATTCTTGAAGCATGCCCTGCCTATAATATTATAGGCATTATGGACAGAACTGTTAAGGACGGTATGCTATTTGGAAAGCCAGTATACTCTTTTGAAAGTGGGATTTGCGAACAAATAGATTTACTAGTGCTCATTACCCGCCCCCACTCCTTATATACAATATATCAAAGGATACAAGATGAATGCGCTAGAAGAAAAATACCAGTCTTTAATATACGGGGTGAAAATTTGGATGACAAGTATTCTGCCAGTAAAAACCTTGGAAAAACCCCTGGGCTGTTAAAAAAACAGTCGGAATCAATGAAGTTGGAAATTGGGCAGCAACCCCAATTTCCTTATTTCAGCATTTCAGAGCAGGAATTAAAAGCTCAGATAGACTGCCATGAGGCAATTAGCTTTGATATATTTGACACGTTGATTATGCGAAAGGTTCTCTATCCCAGAGACGTTTTTGACATTATTGCGTCAAAAGCAGAGCAGTTAAATCTTGATATTACCGATTTTCGTAAATTTAGAGAAGAAGCTGAAAGATTTGAACTAGAAAAGGCTCCAAATATTTATCAAATTTACGACAGGCTACAGGAACAAAGTAAAATATCGGATCAGCTGAAATTTGAACTGTTGGCTTTGGAATTGGAGACAGAAAAAAGTTTATTCATACGCCGCGGCAAGATGGTTGAGCTCATGCGATATGCTATCCAACAGGGCAAACAGGTATGTCTCATATCAGATATGTATTTACCGGTGAGAATTATACAGGATGTATTAGATAGTTTAGAAATAACAGGCTACTGCTATATATTTGTTTCTTGTGAATACCACGCCTGGAAATCAAATGGCTTGTATGAAATCTATAAAAAGCATATTCGTGCATCATCATATCTCCATATCGGTGATAACAAAATTGCAGATGGAGAGGATGCGGTCAGAGCAGGGCTGGATACATTTTTGATTCAAAGCGCACGGGATATGCTTAACATCTCCAGGTATTCGGAAATAAATTATCATATCAATACAATTAACGACAGATCCCTAGTAGGATTAACCATATCAAGACTCTTTAATGATCCATTTACGCTGTATCAATCCGATGGAAAGAAAGAGGTATGCAGCAATTATGAATTCGGATATTTTTTTATTGCCCCCCTTATTACCGATCTTGTAATCTGGCTTATAGACTTTGTGCAAAAGGCAGACATCAAAGCCGTTCTATTTTGTGCAAGGGATGGATTTCTCATACAAGAGCTGTATCTTATGGCGGGTGAGATATTGAAAATGCCGCTTCCTAAAGCTATTTATCTGTTGATATCAAGATATGCTGTCACTTGTGCAACTGTACAAAGTAAAGAAGATATACGGTATATAGCAGAATCCCCAGGAAGCTATTCTGTTGAAGAGATGTTGCAAAAAAAGTTTGGACTGGATCCTAAAATAATGGTTCCTTACAGCGAATGTGGAGGAATTTCAAAAACAGAATACGCTTTAAAATATAAGGAACAGATTTATAAAAAGTCGGCTGAATACGCGGCTTATTATCGAAGGTATCTGGAAAAAATAGGAGTAAAAGAAGGTGAACGATATGCCCTGTTTGATCTGGTTGTATCCGGGACATGCCAATACTATTTAGGGAAGCTGATACCGCTTGAACTTACTGGATATGCATTACTTAGATATGATTACGGAGAGAAGAATAAGCGTCTACTGAATATTCATTCAAGATTTCCTTTGCAGTACAATATAGATGAGAATAGCTATTTGAATTATTTGGACGACCAATATCTGTTCCATAATTATATATTGCTGGAGGGAATTATCACTTCATGTGTGCCAACCTTAATACGTTTTACTGAAAATGGTGAACCTGTTTATGAGATAGAAACTCGAGGCGAGGAAGAACTAAAGTTTATAAAAGAGATACAGAAGTCAATAAAAGATTTTTTTAGGGACTATATCGGTAATTTGCATATTTCTAGTGCAAGAATAAGTAGGGACATTGCTGAAGGATTTTATAGATTTAAGGACAGCGAGTATACGAATGAACATTGCAAAACGTTGGATCATTTTTGCGTCCGGGAGGATATGGGGGGCGGAATGATGGAAATAAAAAGAAATTAGCAGTATAAATATACAGGAGTAAAACATGATGGAAGATTTAAGATTAATATTATTTGGAACGGGGTTATATTATAATAACAGAAAAAATTCTGATTGTATAAAAAAGAACAATATTATTGCATTTTTGGATAGTGACCCACTCAAACAAAACTCAAAAATGGATGGTTATCCTGTCGTTGCACCAATAAATGTGGGCCAATTTGAATTTGACTATGTCGTAATTATGAGCAAATACCAGAAAGAAATGAAGAATCAATTGCTTGATTATGATATATCAGAAAAGCAGATTATTGATTTTTCTCAACTGGAACGGATAACCTACTCTAAAAATATAGTGATTTTCGGGACGGGTTTATACTATCATAACAGAAAGGACAACGCGTGCCTAAAAAAGTATAATACAATAGCTTTTTTAGATAATGATGTTCAAAAACAAGGAACAATATTAGATGGTATTCCTATTTTGGAACCAAGGGAAATTATAAAGCTTAAGTATGATTACATTGTTATTATGAGTATATACTATGACCAAATGTTTGGTCAACTAGTATCTCTTGGAGTAGATAAAAATAAAATAGGAAGTTTTAGACAGATAATTGAACTTGAAGAATCTCATAATTATTTTGCAGGAACTATTCCAGAGGAAATTTTAGTTGAAGAAGAAAAATGGAATCCATTAGTAAGTGTCATTGTACCAAATTATAATCATGAGTTGTACTTAGAAAAACGTTTAGAGTCAATATATAATCAGACGTATAATAACTTTGAGGTAATACTTCTTGATGACTCTTCAACAGACCGAAGTCGAGAAATTTTAAAAAAATATGCCCAAAAGTATTCTCAAAATACTAGATGTGTTTTTAATGAGGTTAATGTTGGAAAGGTATTTTGGCAATGGAACAAAGGGATTAAGTTAGCC
Source organism: uncultured Eubacteriales bacterium (assembly GCA_949422855.1). Classification (GTDB taxonomy): domain Bacteria; phylum Bacillota; class Clostridia; order Oscillospirales; family Acutalibacteraceae; genus CASPLG01. Next base: position 10,011 of record CASPLG010000034.1, read on the forward strand.
AACGGAGAATTGATTTGGATTGCAGAGAGTGATGATTATTGTGATGATAATTTTCTGGAAGTATTAGTAAATGAATTTCGGCGTCAATCGGTAATGCTGGCATTTGCACAAAGTATCTTTATTCAAGAGGATAAGCCTATTTGGACTATGAATGAATATCTATACGATATTTCCGCATTTAATTGGAGAGAAAACTTTGTAGCGACAGCCGATTATGCTGTGAAAAATGCTTTCTCTTTGAAAAATATAATTCCAAATGCAAGTAGTGCAGTATTTAGGAATATTGGAGAAATTTCAGAGAATGTTTTGAGGCTATGGGAAGAATTAAATTTGTGCGGTGACTGGATCTTTTATTTAAATATAATTAAGGGGGGATGTATTAGTTATTCAACGGAAACGACAAACTACTACCGTATTCATAAGAGCAGTACATCTAAGCAGATCCAAAAGAATTTTAGTTACTATACCGAGCATATGGTAGTTAGTAAATATGTTCGTCAGAATTATAGAGTTGAAGATGTTATCTTTAAGCGCGAACTACAAATATTAAAAAAGCATTATATAAATAATACTGGTGAAAAGAATGCTGAGATAATAGAAAAATATTATAAAGTGGACGAAATTTTAAATTCTAATATTAATAGGTCGCCAAATATTTTAATGTGCTGTTTTACGCTGGAATTGGGGGGTGGAGAAACATATCCTTTATATTTAGCTAATGAATTAAAAAGTCAAGAAATGGCCGTAACAGTTTTAGACTTTAATATGGGGAAATATGATGAAGCAATTAGAAAATTATTAAATCCAAATGTTCCGCTTGTTAGAATAAAGAATTTGAATAAATTAGCAAGCATTATAAAATGCTATGGAGGAGAGATTATACATTCTCATCATGCTTCTGTTGATAGCACAATTTCGGAGTGCCTACTTTATAATAAGGATTTAGACTGCAAGCAAATCATTACTTTGCATGGAATGTACGAGTCTATTACAGAAGCATCTGCTAAAAGAAGCATTAATTTTGTCAAACAAACTTGCCAAAAATATATTTATATTGCGGATAAAAATTTAATTCCATTTAAAGTTAATGGAGTTTTTGAAAACAACATGGAAAAGTTTATAAAATTGCCGAATGGCCTTCCTATAACAAAGATACGGCCTATTGAACGAAAAAACTTAGGAATTGATCGCGATGATTTTGTTTTGTGTTTAGTAAGCCGGGCATTGCCAGAAAAAGGATGGGCCGAGGCTATTGAGGCATTGCACTTAGCTCAAGAGCAAACGAACAGGAAATTGCATTTATTGCTTCTTGGCTCTGGAGAAATGTATGATCGTTTAAAAGGATTAAACGATCCTGCTGTCCATTTAATGGGACGTGTTAAAAATACTAGAGATTATTTTGCAATGTCTGATGTTGGTTTTCTTCCTACCCGGTTTATGGGAGAAAGCTACCCTCTGGTTATAATAGATAGTCTTTTATGTGGTAAACCAGTATTAGCTACTGATATTGCAGAAATAAAAAACCAGATAACCGATGAGGAAGGGAATTTAGCAGGAGAGCTGTTTAGCTTTGATGGAAACTTGAATATACAAGAGATTGCACAAAAGATTGTTAAGTTGGCAGATGACAACACATATTATAGAATACTTGAATCCAGAACCAGTTCTGCTGCTCAAAAATTTGACATTAAGAAAATCACCAGAAAATATTGCCAAATATACGAGGATATATATTGGAGGTCAAAGAAAAATAATTTTTCTACCCCTAAGGTAAGTGTAATCATGCCTGTATACAATGGAGAGGCCTACATTTCTATGGCTATTGAATCGATCCTTAACCAGACTTACCCAAATTTTGAACTAATACTGGTAGATGATTGCGGGAATGACGCGTCCATAGATATTGCTATGTCATATGCAGATAAGGACTCAAGAATTCGAATTATCCACAATAAAGAGAACAAAGGGATTGCATACTCAAGAAATGTGGGTCTTGCCCAATGCCGTGGTGACTATATTGCCATCATGGATGATGACGACTACTCTTTTCCATACCGTTTTGAAAAGCAGATTGAATATCTCGAATCGCATCCTGATGTAGGTGTACTTGGAGGCAGTGCACAGTGGATTGATGAGGCAGGAAATGTAATTAAGGAAACCATCCCAGTTCTGACGGATCCTGCTTATATTAAGGCAATGTACCTCTTCTTTAATATTTTCAATAACAGCGAGGTAATGTTCCGAAAATCTCTAATAATCGAATATCATATCCAGTATGAAGACGGGCTTTTGGGGATGGAGGACTTTAAGTTTTGGATCCGTTGCTCCAAAGTGACAAATTTTGCTAATCTTGATCTGTTGCTCCTACAGCATAGAATGACCGGAACAAACGAAACGTTCCGTGTATTAAATGCTCAAAAGAATGACCGGGAGGAAATTTTTGGAAAGCTTCATCAATTTTCATTGGAGGAAAGCGGATTTAAACTGGAAGATAGAGAATTTAAGATACTTAATAGCGTGCTGGATGAAAATGGGTTAATGACACCAGAAAATAGTATTGCTCTCATAGAGTTTTACCAGGTGTTAAAAAAGTTGGTTGTTCAAGCTAAGGAGATGGATCTGGATTTTAGAATGGCAATGGAAGACTGGTTCAGAAATCTTATGCTAGATAAAATGCGTCAGATGAAACTTGAAGATTTTTGGAGGTAAAAGGACAAGTTTGAAACAAAGAAGTAGAGGTTACCCGGGAAAACAGAGCATAACAAATAAA
>CASPLG010000035.1 GCA_949422855.1 uncultured Eubacteriales bacterium
GTATGTATCTTGCAAAAGCCTGAGAGTAACTTTCAACGAGTCTTGGATTTACAAACTGGTCGCACTTTCGCTTTTTAAGCCACAGCCACGTTTCTTCGAAGATTTTATCTGCTCCGAGCGGTTTCCCGTCTTTTTGCTCAGAACTCAAATACTCACTTGGTTTTGGAATTTGACTTCCTTCCAAATCCACCGGATCTAAAAAGTCAGAGCTATCCATTTCGAATGAAGATTTATCCTCCAAATCGATCGGTTCAAAAACTCGTGCCGACCTTCCCGATGCTATCTTATCAGCTAAAGAATCAGGCTTATCTCCGGCACGAACTCTTCGTCCGCCTCTGTACGTTCCGTCCTTTGACATTTTTTCACGCTCCTTTGCTTAAGTTGAAAATCCCAAAAGGTCTAATTTAGCCTCTTGGGAAGATATATTGGTTAATACACCGTTTGAATCGGATTTTTTTCATGCGTGCCCCCACGCCCGTTGCTCTCTGAGCCATGCCCGGAGATTTTACTCCCCTTGCCCATCCAGTTTACAATCAACTATGTCCTCCAAAACCGAATTGGAAATGCAATCCAATACCAATTTTATATTTTACATTCAACGCCGTCTAACTCACCTTAAAAAAATCGTCGCTCAAGGCAGAAGACGCCGACACAAACTGTTTGTCTCGTAATTTTTTCAAGAAACCTACGAAATTGTCCCCTAGTTTACCAGCCGTTGATAGCTTGTCACGGATTCTATCAAGGGTGGAATAGTTGTTTTCCTGCGGAACTTGCTCTAATTTTTTTCCGCTCAATGCCCAAAAAGTAGGAATCAGCAAGGCGTAACCTAAACGATATAAATCCTCTTTAACTAAAGTTTCTGGATTTCCATCAGACAAAACTTTACTAGATCCAAAATCTATGAGCTGATACTTTATTCGATGTGTCGTTCCATCTGGTTTAGTAACATTTGTAACAACAACATTTCCTGGATGAATATCGTAAGCAGCTCTATTAGATTTATGCAAAGCAATCAACCCTTTTAAAATATGTTTTGCTAATTTACGCACTTCTAATAATACGTGAGTAAGATTCTCGGGAAGTTTATTGTCCCTCTGTCGGTCCTGTATGTATTTAGCTAAATCGTCATCAGCAATTGCTCCGGTCAAAACATAAATCTTCTGATTTCCAAGATTCTCGAAAAGATTTAATAGTGCATTTGCACCACGTTGTTGGACTTTTGAATTACAACACCGCCAAAAAAATCCCCTTTGAGCGGATCCTTCTTTAACAAATGAATGTATAGTCTTCAACTCCGAACTTTTTTCATTAGAATTTAATTTTTCTTTTATAAAACCATAAATATCATAAACGGTTAATTTCCAACCTTTATTTTTGAATTTTACAAAAGTATCTTCATCATCCATAGCCGTACTGTTATAAACAATCATATATTTATAATAATTATCTATTCCTTTTGCACTTTTATCATTAAATATGTCAGAAACTTTTATCTTACTTTTTAAATATTCTGGCATATGGGACTTTAAATCCTTCTCTGCTTTAACAGTCTCTGTTTCTCCAAGTGAAACCTTTATTGCTACCTCGTTATTGTCTTTACTACCCCTCCAAACTACTGGAGATTGGGACCCACCCCCCAGTGGTCCTAAGTCCTTATAACCCAATATATCCTTTAATAGGTATTCATAAGTTTCACGTTCAAATGAATAAGTCATACAAATCATCCCTTCGTATTTATTCCAATTATAGTATATCATATACATATGAAATGTCAATATTTTATCTGATAAAAATTATATTTTTATAGTAATTATTTCCTCAACTGGTGCTGTTAGCTACAGTAATTCTTGAGTGACAGCTTTTGCAAAGACTCATCAGATTTTCTTCTCGATGAGTGCCACCTTTAGCAAGCGGAACAATATGATGGACTTCTTCCACAGGTCTTAATATATTTTTTCGTTCGCACAGTTCACAGACAGGGTGCTCTTTGATATAAAGTTGTCTGATCCTTCGCCACCTGTTTCCATATCTCTTGTAAGTATCAGGATCTCGTTTGTATTTATTGTAGTAGTGACTTTCTAGTTTTCTATGCTTTTCACAATACTTCTCTTCCGTAAGTTCCGGGCATCCTCTAAATCTGCATGGACTTTTGGGTTTCTTCGGCATTACTTTCACCTCCGTAAAAATATGAAACCTCCACGACTTCTCGTGAAGGCTCTTTGATTTTTATTTTTCCAATTATAATAATAAACCAAATGTATACTCTAAAACAATCAACTTTACTCTACTCTTTTCAAAATTTTTATAGCTCTATCATGTAATTTATAAGCATTTTGGATGCTATATCCCATCTCGGAAGCAACCTGCTCCCACGTTCTAAAACAAAGGTACCTAAGTTCAAGAAGAGTCTGCAGTTCCGGATTCTGAACCTTTTTAATTGTAGACACAATATCTTTTTTTATTTCCACCAATTTTTCTATATCTTTATTGATTTCCGTTTCTAAGTCCACTATTTTTGCGATAACATCTGCCATTCGCCTTTGGCTTTCTGTTTTGTTTATCGGCATATCTGACAGCGTAGACGTAGCCTTTGTTGCGAGTGCATGAAGTGATATTATTTGCTCCAGTTTGCTGTTAATCCTTTGATCGATACGGTAAGCCTGATTTAAAAATTCTTTTGTGGTCATAAAACCATCCTCCAAATTACAAATTTAAAAAAGTAGAAATTATCTGAATTTTGTAACTTTGAATTCTGTATCTTTGTAATTTGTATTTTTGAATTTTGTATTTTGTATTTCGTGTCTTTGTATCTTGTATCTTTGTACTTTGTATCTTTGACCTTTGCCATTTACCTTTCCGGCATCACTCCTTTCAAAATATTTTTTACTTCCTGTAAACTTGTAACTTTAAACGCCATACCGCCTGCTTCGTTTATTCGTTTGATTGTAATTTCCTGCAGCTTTGACAGCTTACCTTGTGGAGTTTTAACTTCAAACGCCATGAATTTTCCTTTGTAGCAACATATAACGTCGGGGATTCCTGATACGCCATAAATTCCACCATGCTCCTTAAATGCGAAGCATTCGGGCTCTGATTTTAGGTACTTTAATATTTGATTTGTTATTGTCTTTTCTTTCACACAATTAACCTCCATTAACCTTCGGTAACCTCAATTTTTTAAAAGAGGTTACTCCCTTAAACCCAATAACAAAGCCAATGTTTATATATAAGTAACCTTTTAACCTTTAAAATAAATTTATTTGTTATATATAGACTTATTTAATTCACACATTCTCAACTTAATTTATATATTTACTCTAATAAGAAGGTGTGTGTGCGGAAAATGATGGTTACATGGTTACCTACCTCACAAATGGCTATATTAAGGGATTTGTTTCGTTGACTTTATCCTCATTAGTAGCCATTTTGATACAAAAGCACCTCTGATTTATACCATGTATCTTTTTTTGAATCTGAGTTCTATTAATACCACTGTTGTCTTTTTTACACTTAATTAATCCTCGATCCTTAAAACCACGAGTGATTTTCGAATAATCAAAACCATTTTCTTCGAGAGCCTGCCGCAGAAGATTTGGTATGATATACACCGCATCCTGCTCGATTTTCCCATAACATGGCGTACTGTCCGGCAAAAAACGATTTTTATTGCTCGTTATCCAGCCTGTCACGAAGTCCCACGCTCTGTCGATCGTGTCTGCTTTTTGAACTTCCTTGCAGTTTTGGAGAATCCGAGCTCCAAGATTCACTGCCTCGCTCCATGCTTCTTTTTCGCTCTCCTTGAAAACAGAAATCCCGGAATAATAATCGCCAAGACACACAATTGCTATGTTATCGAGGTGAGTGTTGTCGCAGTTTTCATATTGACGTTTTTTGATTTCATTCCTTATGTTGTTAAAATCCCGACTAATTTTTCCTTTGACCTTTAGCACCGTATCAATCAAATACTCTAGAAAAATTCTTCCTGCAAAGCCATAGTTGTTTTCACTTACAAGATGTAAACGATGTGCCGTGTCGACACTCTCCACCGGCTTTCCGTAAAGCTCCAGAGCCCTTGTTAATACACCATCGTTGCTTGACTCCTTGGTCATCGGCTGCTCACCACTCGTCAGAATATTATTTCTCCAGCTTGCTGTCTCCTGAACACCGCCTTCTTTTGAACCCCTGAGCCTTCCAAATCCATTACCCAAGCTATAAATAATATTTTCAACGGATAATCTTTTACTGTTCAGCACTTGAAGTTCATCAATTGCAAAGGGAAGATGCTTAAGAATCCCTGCCATACGTTCGAGTCCTACGCTTGTGGCATTAAAACTGCCCATGAGTTTAGTTGGATTGCCCCAGACACTTATTGCCATCTTAATTGCTGCGGTTTTACCTGACTTTGAGTCGTGCCAGATATGAACAAAAAACACACGATGATTCAAGACTTCGAGTAACGGTGAGGCGAAGGAAGAGGAGATTATAAACCTTCCGAATGCATTATTTTTTAATAATGCCGCATTTTTAAGCCACACATCAAAACTACCACATTCAATGGTGCTGTCGATTATATTCGATGCTTCTTTATATTCCGTTTCAAAAACAATCTCACCACTTACCTTGTAAGGGAAGAACTCTCGACCAATCCACCCAATACGAGAGATTGATTTTACAAAGGGGATACACTTATCATTTGCACTTTCATAGTCTGAGAGGTATTTCACTATGTCTGAGGCATTACCTGAAGATACAGGAAGGCTGCTGTCTGCGTACTTAATTATCGAGTTTCTATTGAATATATGGGAACGAGGTGCGATGACCGACTTCCAATGGTTATGATTTAAAAATTTTATCTCCACTTTCTGAGTTCCATCATCGATATTTTCAAATCTACGAGATATAATCAGTGGACACGAACATACAGGTGCAAGTTCATCTGAATTATTGCCCCTCAGTACCTTTTGGATACCGTGTTTCATAGAAACATCCCAGCCTTGCGGAGTAACCGCACCGAAGGTTTCAACTCCACCTAATTTCAAAAATTTAGCCTTTTGAGTTTTTTCAGTTATACGATGTGTCTCGTGCCTCACAGCTTTTTCAAAATCTCTAAGATTAATCTTTCCCTTGAGCTTGGCCTTAAGTTTAGCATACTCAGATGGCATATTAGATTTAGCCCAAGCACAGAGTTTCATGTTTTGCTCCGACAAAACCTCATCCACATTAATTCCATTGCAAGAAAGTAAATCTTCAAAACGCTCCTCAAAACTCGGCAGACCATAAACTATAGGAGCCTTCACATGGCATTTTTTACCGCAGTCAAAGTTAAGATTTTCTCTGATATACTCGCAGGTATGCGGTTTGTTTTCCTCTATGGCCCTTTGTATTTTTTTCTCAGTCTCTTCAAAACTATACTTCGGATAACTTTTGCTGAACTGATGTACCGAATCGTTACCCCATTTAAGCGGAGCAATATTAGTTACCATTGCGTGCCACAAAGGTTCCGGGAGCTCTGCAGCGTTCTTCACGCAATACTTTATAAACTCGCATTTTTCGAGGACTTTATCCACTCCTTGTGCAATTTTACTAATGGTTGCACCTATATAGTTACAATGTACATCTATCCTCATTTCCTCTAAGCTGTACCTTTGCAGATTACTTTCGATAACTTCGCATTTAACACCATTTTTCAGCTTATGATTAATTGAACCCGGAACCCTTAAAATACGAGCAAGGTCATACACGTTGTCAAGTTTCCAATCACGCTTTTTTGCTTCAAGATTTATATATTTTCCGAAACTTTTAAACAGGCAGGCAATAAACTCTCTATCATCTGCATTGCTGATTTTAAAAGGCTTATCAAAAAGCCAATATGAATGGATCCCATTTCCCGACCTTACAATAATGCTTGGCCTTATTTTTAAATTACCGAGAAAACTGACAGCCTCGTCTATTGTTTCCGGCAGATCCTTTTGAGCGTGAGCACTCCCTTTGACGTCGATATCGGCATAAAAAGCCCCCATGCAAGAGATGTCCTTTTCGCTTCCTCTAAGGCCATTTTTGAGCATCTTATTTCTCAGCCCAACACCAAAAAATACATTTGTTTTTTTACCAAGGTTCTCAGACACAGCCGACATCTTTTCGATTTCACTTACCTTAAACCATTTAGTACTTCTGCTCGGTAAAGACGTAAGCGTTATAAACCCAGTATCACAGTTCTTATAAATCTCATTAAAAAATTCACAAGTATTCATGCTCTTGCCACCTTACGCTTCGTAAAACTATCTTTATTTCTTCTTGCATTTCCAGATAAAATACGCATTATTTTTTTACGGTTTTCTTCTGCGGTTACATTTTTAATTGCTTCATAAGCTGTTAAATCGTAGTACCCTTCGGCATTTTTAAGTCCTAAATCCATAATATTAATCCTCCATTTCTTTTAGTGAGCCAAATCTCGTCCCGACAGCCGCCTCGGCTACCAGCGGTATATCAAAGCCCTCAAATGGCTGTGTTTCCATGCATCTTTTTACAAACTCTACTGCTTCATTTAAATTTTCTTTCGGTAGTTCAAAAATCAGTTCATCGTGTATTTGTAACAAAGGTTTAAGCCATGGCCTTTCAGGTAATCCACGAAGTATCCTTACTATCGAGAGCTTTAAAATATCGGCCGCAGTTCCTTGTATCGGAGTATTGAGAGCTTGTCTTTCAGAAAAACTCTTCTTATTCCAGTTCGATGACAGAATGTTAGGAAGATACCTTCGTCTGCCAAGATACGTCTCTGTATATTCGTTAAACTTTGCCTTGACTTTTACCTTACGCTGCCAAGTTTCAAGCTGTGGATATCCTGCTTTAAGGTTTTTTATAATTTCTTCACATTCTTCAAGAGTTTTATTAAGTCCGGCCTTAAACTTAAGGCTTCTGAGGAGTCCCCTTGCAAATAACCCGAAGAACACCCCAAAATTGCACGCTTTTGCAATGGTTCTGCGTTCTTTATAGTGTGGTGCGTTTTTATCGACAGCCTGTTCAAACGAAATTTTATAAATTATGGATGTTGTCTTTGCATGAATATCGCCGCCGCTTTTATATGTTTCCATCATGGCTTCATCTCGGCAATAAAACGCTCCGACACGAAGTTCGATTTGAGAAAAGTCTAGTGACATCAGAACCTTTCCCTTTGGGGCAATGAAAAAATTTCTGACTCCGATTGGATCATTGTCTTTTCGGGGACACTGTTGAAGATTGGGATTTCTACTTGCGAACCTTCCCGTTTCAGTTCCAAGAGGAAAGAGGTCAGGATGTATGCGTCCTGTTGCGGAGTTAAGATGCTTAAAATAACTATCTATATACGTCGACTTAATTTTTCCCCATTTACGATATTCTTTGATAATGTCAAACAGCGGTACATATTCCGGCTCATTTTCCTTGCAGTACGATGACAAAAGTATAAATGCTTCGTCATCTGCAGCTTCTTTGTTTTTCCCCGTTGTCTTTAGGACAGGAAGCCCCAGCCTTCCGTAAAGAAAGTTTTTAAACTCCTGCGTTGTAGCATTAGAACCGATATCCACATTGCCGGTCAAAATAGAGATATCTTCCTTGAGTTCTCTGAGCATATCTGTGGCTTCCGATTGTTTTTGCACCAGTAAATCTCGGTCCACAAGTAGACCATTATGCTTCATAAGTCCAACATATACAGCGGTCGGGGATTCGATTTCTTCTACTATAAATCTGTGTTTTGGAAGATTCTCATCAAACCATTTATTGAATACATGATAAAGCCTTAAAGCGTAGTCAGCATCGGCACAAGCATACCTGACAGTCTCAAAATTCTCCGGATTTAATTCGTCAAAAAATTTACCTTCTGTTACACTTTCAAAGGTCGGAAGTTCCGCCTTTAAAAGTTCTGGAACCAGCTTTTTAAGACCGCTATCAGCAAGGCTCCTAAACTCCGTATTTGTCTTAAGAGTAAGCTGGGCTGCCGCCATCGTGTCATAAACTTTGCATTTCATAACAATGCCCAATGCATAGAAGAACGAGCTTTCAAACACCGCATTATGAATGACCACAGTTTTGCTTTCATCAAGCAAAATATTATTTTTTACATATAAGAAAACCTCGTTAAAATCTGCGTTATCGTAATTTTGGTGACGGAGGGGAATATATATTCCCGTTCCGCTTTCAACCGATAGGCTAATACCGGTAATTTCTGATTTATTCGAGTCAAGTGATGCTTTAGCATCATTTCTGTATTTATTTTTAGGTGAGGTCTCTATATCAAGTGCCAAAAGATTATGGTTTCCAACATAACATTGAATCTCATCTATTGTTTTTGCTAATTTATAGTTCATTCGTTTCGACCTCCTGTGATTCATTTTTACCCTCATTTGCATGACTTTTGATTTGTAAGATCAGTTCTCGGAGTCCGTCTTTTTCCGGTTGACTTAAATCTCTTACTACAGAAAAGTGAACCATAGAAAAAGCTATCCCTGTTTTGTTCACTGCCTTTTTAAGTGACAGCTTTGTTACAACGCTATCTGATTTTTTACCCACACCCAGTAATCTTCTGACATACCTTGAAAATTCCTGAATAGAGCTTGATGGAAGTATTAGAACTACCGGGAATATCTCATTTTCACGAAGAAGATAGAGCCTATGTTTGTTTTTGCAGGCTTTAGAGCCATTTTCACCGCTTCCGAACACATTTAATTTGCAAAATCTGCACTTTCCTCCGGGAGTACCGTTACCGTTAACACCGTCAAAGCTACAGCAATTCGGCGGATTGCTACTTCCGTTATACTTATTTTCGTAGTAGGTAAACAGGGGATGATGATGCAAAATTACTGCAGAAAATTCCTTAACAGTAATAGGATCATCAGAATTTTCAAGGTTTGGCACCTCGAAGCTCGTACCTCCTCCGGTCGGTATTTTTATTCGGTCAAATCCACTATCAAGACCTGCAAGTTCGCCTTGTATATCGTTTCCTAAGTTTAAATTAATCGAGTATCCTTCATTTGTGATCATTAATTCCATATTTTCTTTCATTTCAATATCCTCCAAAATTTATTTTGATGCCTTTCTGACACCGACTGTATTTCTCTCATATACGTTAACAAGTCCTTCAAGCCACGAGGGGAGAAGATCATCATTTTCAGAAATTTGCTCCTTCACAAAAGAAGACAGAGAATTTGCGTTTATAGTTTCGTGTATCAAATCTTCATAGCCTTTTTCACGAAGTCTTGAGTATAGTTCATCTTTTAGTCCAGCTACTGCCGAGGCTTTGGTACTTGTCGTCAAACAGAAAGTCGTGCCGCCACGAGTGAAGTTCTGTGTTTCTTTGAGTATCATAAGCTCCGAAAGTGCCGCATCTACTTCAAAAATCATGTCGTTAATATTACGAAGCCCCAGTTCTTTTTGTTTCTTCTGATCCTTTAAATCTTTAAGTCTATCCGCTAGTTCAAACAGCGGCGAGTCGCCGCACCCATTTCGCACACAACAATTCTCTAAATTTTCAGCTAAAATGCCTGCGTTTTTATTCTCTTCTTTTCCAAATACTGTATTTTCCATAATTTTATTTCCTTTCTATCCTAAATGGATTGAGCCCTTGTCTATAATCATCAATAAGTGATGAGGCCAAATCGTATTTTTTATTAAGTGATCTCATTACTTTTTCATCTATCGTTCCTTTAGCTATTAAGTAAATATACGTGCATGGATCGCATTGTCCGGCACGATGAATTCGAGCCTTTGTCTGTTCAAAGTTGCTCATCGAGTAATCAAGCGAGTAAAATACCATTGTGCTGGATTTCGTGAGCGTGATACCAAGACCTGCGGTCGCAATCTGACCTACAAATACCGATACATCCGAGTCGTTTTGAAACTTCTGAATCTGCTCGCTGCGATTTTTCACGCTGCCGGTTATAATTGAAAATTTAAGGTTCTTTTTTTCAAGCATTTTTGTGATCTCATCAATTTCAGGAATAAACCGTGCTATCACCACAAGTTTTTTACCGCTCGACGTTACTTCATCTACAATATCCTCTAGTGCACCTAGTTTCGCAGTGCTTACTTGATGTATCGTTTTTCCTTCATCATCACCTAAAAATCCGCCGGTTAACTGGGAAAGACGCAGTATTTTAGTTAAGATATTTGTCGCTGTTACTTCGCCTCTCGAAAGTTCTGCAAAGCTGTCTCTTACAAGATGCTTGTAGATGTTCATTGCATTCGGTTCTAATTCGACAGAACGAACTATATCGGTCGTTTCAGGTAGATCCAAACATTCAGCCTTTGTTGCTCTGAACGCTATGCTGTGGATTTTTTCCTTGAGCTCAGGTTCCATTAATTTCTTAAGAACCGGAGTATGCTGTCCGAACCCGACCATGTCGAAGTAACGATTTCTGAATGCATAAAAACTTTTACCAAATATTTTTGGTTCCAAGAATTTATACTGTGAGAAAGCATCAATTGCTTTATTTGTTATCAATGTCCCCGTAAGGATTAGCCTATAGCCTGTCTTTTCACCAAGCCTATGAAGTGACTTTGACGCTGCGATATTATGCGTTTTTATCCTGTGCGACTCGTCACAAATAATCATGTCAGGTCCCCAATTCTTAATCTGCGGTTCGATTCTCCAGACGGATTCATAATTTACTACTGCTACTTGCAGAGGACTGCCGTTCATTAAATTAAGCATCATCATTTTGCTATCAGCTGTTCCCCTTAAAATTTTCAAATCATAGTCAAAGCCGGCAAACTTTGAAAACTCTTCTTCCCATACTCCGCAGATTGAAAGCGGACACACTATCAAAAGTTTTTTAATTTTTGATTCTTCATACAATGCTCCTGTGACGGCCACGGATATGAGACTTTTCCCACAACCCATCTCAATTAAAAGTGCTGCCCCTCCAGGATTTTTAAATTTGTCCATTACAAACTTAAATGCTTCTTCTTGATGCTGATATGGAGTTACTTTTATCAGCGTCTTTAAATTCCTTAACTCCAAAATTACACCTCCTTGATTTCAATTTTTTGAACGCTGTCCTGTGGTACTATAACCATTACCTTTTCTGCTCTTCCGAACCATTTTGAAGTTAATCTTTTAAGCCACGTTAGCTTTTTGAACTCAGCTATACTTATTGGTTCTTCTCCGGGCCTTCTGACCGTAATTCTCATTTCATGTTTATACATATCTTTCACCTCGTTCCAGAGACCTTATTTTTCATTTCTTAAAAACGTCTCTATATATAAAGCCACGGGAATGGCCTTACCCCCTCAAAAATTTTTTAAAATCGTGATTATGTTCAAAAAACACTTGCACTAATTTAAATTTTTAACAGATTTTATAATTGCGACTGATTCATCAAAACTTCAAGTTTTCTTCGTATTCTCCTCGACTTTTCTTGTACACTCTTCACCTTTGTGCCTATACTTTGCATATTGTTCCTGTGTCATTGCGTTTTTGTCCAAATAAAGTTTATGTATTAACTCGTGCTCTTCAGGCTTCAGCTTTGCTATCGCATCATATAGCTTGTCCTTATCAAGATTTTTCAAAACATCCTCCAATACATCCGTTGTGATGTCAGCGTTCTTCTCATCCTTATCAAACAAATCCAGACTTTCATGTCTTCTGGTTTCCTTACGATCGTTATTTTTAAGATTTTTATCGAGTTCAATCATAATTTCCTCAAACTTACCATATACTTCAATAGATACGTCTTCGCCTGTAACAAACTTATATTTTATTTTCATGTTTCCGGTCCTTTCGAATTTTTGATTTGTGTTCAAAAAATCGAAGGACTATGGTGGTCCTCGAACTAAACAGAAAAAAACGCCCACTTAACCTCCCTTTCTGATTTCGAGAAAAGAAGATGGTCAAAGACGTTCCGGAATTTAAAATATGTAAGTATGGTACTCTGCTATTTATGTAAATTTTCTATCGTCCAACGGGTGGTTTGCTCTAGCCCTATAAGAGCTTGTTACCGGCCAGCGCCTAAAGACGCTGGATTTCACTTCGTTCAAGCCATCTTGCCTTTGCCGCTTTTGCCACCCCCTTGAAGGGGTATTTGTACTGCTTGCTACCCTTAAAAGGGTCCTTGTACTCTTTTACACTGAGTTTATCCAGAGCTATA
>CASPLG010000036.1 GCA_949422855.1 uncultured Eubacteriales bacterium
TTGCTCTAGCCCTATAAGGGCTTGTTACCGGCCAGCGCCTAAAGACGCTGGCTTTGCCACTTTTGCCACCCCTTGAAGGGGTATTTGTACTACTCGCTACCCTTAAAAGGGTCCTTGTACTCTTTTACACTGAGTTTATCCAGAGCTATATCGTGACTTTCCTGTTCTTGGATATACTTCTTTATAGTTGCTTCATTTAATCCCACAGTACTGACATAATATCCTTCTGCCCAGAAATGTCTGTTGCCAAACTTGTACTTTAAATTTGCATGTTTATCAAATATCATAAGTGCGCTTTTATCTTTTAGGTAACCCATAAAACTTGACACACTTATTTTCGGCGGAATACTCACCAACATATGGATATGATCCGGCATAAGATGCCCCTCTATTATTTCCACTCCCTTATACGCACATAACTGTTTTATAATATCTCTAATGCTTTCTTTGTATTGATTATAGATTATTTTTCGTCTATACTTTGGAGTGAAAGCATCGTGTAGAGATTATGACAAAAAAGCATAGCCTTTGAAAGCCCATAGCTATGCGATTCTTTAAAAAATTAAAAAGCATATAAAAACAACTAAAAGTCATGAATAGAAAAATTTATTCATGATTTTTTACGTTTACAATTAAATTGAAGGGGAAAATACGAATGGAAATAATAATATTAATTGCAGTAGGAATTTTAGGTTTAATAGCAATTCATAACTATATTAAAGTCAAAGATTTAGAAGGTAGGACAGAAAGAACATTTATTGAAGTAGAGAGAAGTCTAAATATGTTGGAAAGAGGTATAAAAAATGCAAATAGATGATAGAGAATATCTCACTCCGCCAGATAATGAAGCTATAAAAGTTTATGAATGTTATTTATGTGATACTCCAATTTATGAAGGAGAGGACTGCTATGAAATCGACAATTTAATTTATTGCGAGGAGTGCATAGATAAGCATTTTAAAATGATATCAGAAAAGGCAGATATAAGTGCTGATTTAGCCGATTTAGAATGTCACGATATTAAGTAAAATTATTTGGAGGGCAATGTCATGCCAGATAGCCAAAAATTATATAATTCAATAGTTAAAAACAGAAATCTTACAGTTGGAGCGAAAGCTCTTTATTTTTATATTTTAGTCGTTGCAGAGGGTGGAAATATAAACTTTCAAACAAGAAATAAAATAGCTTACGATTTAAATATTTCAAATCAGACTCTTGGAAAATATTTAAAGGAACCCACCCAGAGTGGATATATAAAATGCAAACAGCTTAAAAACAATGGTCGTTTTGGCAATAACTGTTATGTCATACAAGACGGAGTGTGATTTTATGCCAGAACTTAAATTCAATGAAAAAAATCATCAATACTTTTTAGATGGCTTTCTCCTCCCCTCTGTCTCTGAGATTATAAAACCTCTCCACGATAAAATTTATAAAAATATAAACGAAAGTATGCTTGAAATTGCTTCTGATAAAGGTACACGAGTACACAGTGCAATAGAATTTATGTCAAAATACAGTCTAAATAAGTTTGATGAAGATATAATCGGATACGTTGATGCTTATAAGAAGTTTAGAACTGATAATCCAACATGGAAACTTATACATTCAGAGTTCAGAACATATAATAAAGCACTCCTCTATGGCATGACCATTGATGAAACCTATCAAACAGAAAAAGGCATTGTAATTTGTGATTTAAAAACTACAAGCAATGCACATTTAGGAGCATGGAGTGTACAACTTTCTGCATACAAAGCAGGATTTGAAAGCCAATATCCGAACAAGAAAGTAACAGATATCTATATTTTGCAAATATTTAAAGACGGAAAATATCTACTTCACAGATTAAAAGATAATTTTCTCGTCTTTTTATCTTGCTTGGAAATTTACAGATTTGAGATTTGAACGTGAATAAAATAGAATTACAAAAACAATCTTTGAATATCGAAGAAGTTTCCGACAACATGGTAATATGTGATAAGGAAAGCTTAAAATTTACCTTTGAAATCATAAAAGATATCAGAAAACAAAAAGAAAGGATTATAGAATACTGGAAAAACACTAAAGAATCGGCTAAAAAAGTATATCAAGCAATATCAAATAAAGAAAAAGAAATGCTGGAGGTCTGCGAAAATTCCGAAAAACTTTTAAAAGAAAAAATTTTAACCTATAAGCAAAAGCAAGAAAAAAGACAAAAGAAACTGATAGCTCAGGCCGAAAATAGTAGAAAAAATCAACTCAAAAAAATATCAGCTGCAGCTTCTGAACTGGAAAAACAAGGGGAATGTGAAGAAGCTGAAAGAAAATTAGCTGAATCTGAAAAACCAAAACGTATAAATTTATCTTTAGATTTATTCTCAAAAGAAAATAAAATAACAACGCAAAAACGCTGGAAATGCAAGGTTACTGATAATAAGTCGGTGCCTTGCTTTTTTGATGGAATTGAAATCAGAGAGATAAATACTAAAAAACTATTAGAAGTCAGAAAAAAGACACCGGAAGTAACTATACCCGGAGTCGAATTTTATACAGAGGAAAATTTAATTATTAGGAGTGTTTAAAATGGCAAATCAGGTAGCAATGTCAGTATATTTATCAAACGATAGTACAAGAAAATACTTAAAGGGGGTTTTAGGGGAACGCACAGGGCAGTTTATAACGAGCCTTACAAGTTTAGCCGGAAGCTCTGAAATGCTTAAAAATTGCGATAGAAGTAGCATACTTGCTTGTGCGTTAAAGGCTGTTTCTATGGAATTGCCTTTTGACCCAAACTTAGGATTTACTTGGTGCGTCCCCTACGGCAAAACCGCCACATTTCAGATAGGAACAAAAGGTTATATCCAACTGGCACTGCGTACAGGTCAATATAAATTTATTGGTTCAAGAGACGTTCGAGAAGGAGAGTTTTTAGGGCGAAATTTTGTAGGAGACCCGGAAATAAAATGGTTACCGGATGATGAACGTGCAAATAAAGAAATTATTGGATATATGGCAGGATTAGAACTTGTAAATGGCTTTAGAAAGGTAATTTTTTGGACTAATCAAGAAGTCGAAGATCATGCTATAAGATATTCTCAAAGTTATCGAAAATTCAAAAAAACCGGCAATAAAAATGATGCAATATGGGCTTCGCAGTTTGAAAAGATGGCTGAAAAAACAGTCTTAAAAGCATTACTTTCAAAATATGGGATTATGTCCACAGATATGCAAAAAGCTGTCGTTTCGGATCAAGCAAAATTAAATATCGACCTTGAGACCGGAGAAGAAAATATAAATTATATTGATAATTCCGAGATCACCGAAACTCTTACCAGCGAGCAGCAAAAAGAACCTTTAGAAAAATATGGTGCAAAGAAAGTTACAGAAGCACTTGAAACAATGGGTATAGAAAGCCTTAATAAATTGACTTTATCCGACATGGAAACACTTAAAGATATTATCGAAAATTAGATTTATAAGGAAGGATAAAACAGATGCAAAGAACATTAAAAATATTTGGTTTGCGGTACACCGCGCCCAGTGGGCGATGAAGGGGTGCCGACAAACAGGAAGAAATACAGAGCAAAGCACAGCACGACTGTGCCAAGCTTTGCGACAATATTTCTGACCGGGGAAGCTTAAAAATAGAATTGACTAGGCAGACTATGTAAGGAACCTCGCTCCTTCGGAGATACTGTACGTTTTACGATACAACTTAGTAATGGCAAAACCAAAGATACAGATGAGTGGAAAACCCCGACCTATGCAGACTGCACAGCCTTTGGAGATTTGGGAAATAAAATTTTAAATTTATATCATGAGCAAGACGAAATATTTATAGTTGGAAAATTTTATTCAAACACAAAAGACAATAAAACTTATAAAGGTTTTACCGTCAGAGAGATTATTAATATCAAAAGCAATAGCCTTGAGGAGACTGAAAAAATTAATGAAGATTTACCTTTTTAGGAGGAGAATCGTATGGAATTACAGGATTTTAAAGGCATCTGGATACCAATAGAAATATGTAATTTAGGTAACTTATCTTGGACTGAAAAAATCATACTTGCAGAAATTGCAATGCTTTCAAGTCAAAAACAGTGTTATGCAAATAACGAACATTTCTCAAAATTGCTGGGTATCAGAAAAGACAGTGCATCAAGAACCGTCTTGCAAACTCATCAAAAAAGGTTATCTAGTTTCAAGTATAAAATACAAACAAAATATTAAAAAAGTTGAACAAAGGATTTTACAAGTAAATTGGAAATTAATAAACAATTTTGAAGATATTTCTGTACCTGATAGCAATACTCATCTATGCACAAATGCCGATACCCCTCTGCCTAGAAGCCTACCCCCTCTAGGCATGGAAACCTTTACCCCCTCGGCACAAAAGCCTAGGATAGAATACAATATAGAAAATAATATATACGCTCAAAATTGTGTGCCAAAAGAAAATTTAAAACAAAGTGAAAATATTCAACAGAAATTTGAGCGTTTCTACAAAGATTACCCAAAAAAGAAAAGCAGAGGCAATGCATTCAAATGGTTTAATACTCACAAACCTTCAAGTGAGCTGGTCGACACAATGATTGAGAGTTTAAATCAGCAAAAATCTACGCTTGATTGGCAAAAAGAAAACGGAAGATATATCCCTTATCCGGCTTCATGGCTTAATTCCTGCGGTTGGGAGAACGAAATCGACCAACAAGAAATCGTTGATTTGTCAGAAAACAGCGTATCCAGGATACTCTCCATCGAACTCTACGAAACGCTTAAAAACGTACAGTTCACGCTAGCTACCGATACGCAAAAGCTAATAAAAGCCTGGACGATAGAAATTGAAAAATACCTGTCTGTTGAACGCACAAGAGAGCGTGAGGACAGGATTTTTTATGCGATAAATGGGATTAAAAATTCCGATAAATGGCGAAAAATCATCGTTGGTGCAAAAAGTTTGATTAAAAATATCGATTATCTGACTTTTCAGACTTACGAGTAAACTTTAGGAGGTTAAAATCAATGGTGCCTTCCGATGTCCTTACCAATCAAGCGGAAATGTCGATAATTGGGGCGATACTACTTGATGAAAAATCTCTTGCAAAGGTAATCGACAAAGTTTCAGCGGAAGATTTTTCCTATTCTGACCTGCGAGAAATTTATAAATCTATCTTAAAATTGTCCGATTTAGGGAAATCAATAGATTTTGTGACTGTAATGGATGAACTTTCAAACGAAAAATTTTTCACGCAGGATGACCTCAAAAAACTCTTACTGCTGTGCTGTGAGACTACTCCCTGTATCAGAAATATTGAATATTACGCTGACATAGTCCACAAATCAGCCTTGGCAAAAAGATTGGAAGAAAGTCTTTTAAGCACGCTCTCAAGCGGAATCGACCCCGAAAATGCCGTACAGGAAGGAGAAATTTTGATTGATAAGCTGCCAAGAATAATCTCCCAAACTCAGAATAAAAATTTGAGGTATTTAAACGAGATTTCCCAAAATTTAATTGATTATTATTCCGGCAAAATCGAAAAAATTGAGAACAGATGCGATACCGGATACTCCAAAATAGATAAAATACTCAAGGGGATGTCGGGAGGGAACCTGATAATTCTTGCCTCCAGACCAAAGGTCGGAAAAACTGCATTTTCATTGTCGATAGCACAAAATGTGTCTAAAACCGGTAAAAAAGTTGTGTTTTACAGTCAAGAAATGCAAGGCAGCGAACTTTGTGAAAGGATTTTATCCGGACAAACCGGCATTTCCATGAACAAATTAATTGATAACTCACTTCTGCCAAGCGAAATCAAAAAACTTAGAAATACAGTGCAAGAGCGAAAAAATAATATCATTGTGAATGATTCTGCTGGCATTACAGTGCAAGATATTAGGCTGAACTGCCGTCTGCTTAAGGATTTAGGCTTAATCATAATTGACTACCTGCAATTAATGAAGTCAAATTCAAAACATGATAACAGAAATCAAGGAATTGGGTCAATAAGCCGTGAGCTTAAAAAGCTTGCTACCGACTTAAATGTCCCGATTTTGTGTCTGTCGCAGCTTAACCGAGTGTCGAATGAAAATACTCGTCCCAGCTCCTCTGAACTTCGTGATTCCGGAGAACTTGAGCAAAATGCCAATAAATTAATGCTTATGTGGTGCGTGAAAAAACATGAAAATTTTAAAACTGTTGGAGTTGACGTGGCACTCAATCGCAGAGGCGGAACCGGAGTTACGCTTTTAAACTTTAACGGCGAAAAAATGCAGTTTACGCAGCTTGAGGAAAGATATAAGGAAGGGAGCTCACTTGATACAGACTGGCGAAATAAAATTTATAAAAAATCATTTTGAGGGTTCAAATTATCGCCGCGTCCGGTGGACGATAAAGGCGTGCTTTGAACAGGAAGAAATACAGAGCAAAGCACAGCACAACTGTGCGAAGCTTTGCGACAATATTTCTGACCGAAGAATATCATGGAAAATATTTGGATCATAATATTATTTGGAATTACCGCCGGAGTAGGTTTTAGTATTGGGAAAGAACTTATAAATACTATCACAGAGGTGATTTGCGGAATTATTGATGAATTAGTGTACGCAAAAGATATAAAGGATGATGAAAAATAGAGTTAAAACAAGTAAAATCCTTTCTAAACAAAGCGGTTTATTACGACAGTGGACAAATGAATGTTTATGGTAACAGCTTAAATGAATATATTTTATCCGGCTGCACGTTGAGAAAAACTCGTAATGAGAGATTTTTTTATCAAGCAGAATTAAAGGACCTAAATTTAAATTCTGTCATTATCGTTCCTCTTGAAAAAGTTAAAATTACTAGATTTAAAGACTGATACTTTAGTTTATCAGTCTTTTTCACATTAAAAAATATTTTAAGGAGACTGCTTAAATGGATTTAATTGTTTTGGAAAATAATGGAGTTTATACCGTAGATAGCCGAGAAGTTGCAAAAATGATTGACAGAGAACACTATAACCTATTAAAAGATATACGGAAATATATAGATGTTCTTACTGAAGTAAAAATTAACGTCAGTGAATATTTTGTCGAAAGTACTTATCTTGACCTTACAGGCAGGGAATTACCATGCTATTTATGTACTAAAAAAGGGTGTGATATGATTGCAAATAAATTGTCCGGTAAAAAAGGAATTTTATTTACGGCAACTTACATTGAAGCCTTTGAAAAAATGAAAAAATTCTACCTCGAAGGAAGAAAAATTAATAATCAGATACCATTTTCAGAACTTGTGAAGTCTATCGACATTATCGCTAACAGCTTGAAAGTAAATGGTGCCAGCAAAAATTTGATGTACAGAAAATTTTATGAATCTTATGGGCAGCCTACCGATTTTTTACCATACTATGGGCTAAACGGAAATCGAGAGATTAACTGTGCCACAAATTTACTTAAAGAGAATAATTTTAAACTCAGCACCGCAGTATTTAACAACGAAATGAGAAATCAAGGCTATATCGAAAAGAGAAGTCGCAGAGGGAAAAGCGGAAAAGTCAAATATTTTAATTCTTTGACACCTTCTGGGCTTCGTTTCGGAGAAAATGCAATAAATCCTCATAATCAAAGGGAAACACGGCCTCTTTATTATAAAGACACGTTTAAAACACTCTTTTTTGAGATTTTTGGATTTCCTAGAGAGGTAGATTTAAAATGAAAGACTGGATTGGAAATTCAAAATCAGGGTATATACTAAATGGAATTTCTCATGATGCAAACCATGAGCAAGAAAAACATGACTTTTATGGGGCTAACCCACATTCTGTAAATTTATTTTTACAAAAAATAGAACAAGATGGCATAATTTTACCGAAAACTATATACGAACCGGCCTGCGGACAAGGACATATTTCAGAAGAACTCAAAAGACATGGTTATAACGTGATTTCATCAGACTTATACGATTATGGATACGGTAAAGCAGGGATAGATTTTTTGCAAAGTACAGAAAAGGAGGATTGTTTCTTAACAAATCCACCTTATAAATTTGCTTTACAATTTGTGAAAAAATCAATAGAAAATCTAAATCCCGGCGGAATAAGCATCATGTATCTAAAAATCCAATTTTTAGAGGGCAAAACAAGAAATTTATTTTTTAAAAATTATCCTCCCAAATATGTTTATGTAAATAGTTCAAGGCAAATTTGTGCTAAAAATGGCAATTTTGAAAACTTTAACGCAAGATTACTTTGTTATGCTTGGTATATTTGGTATAAAAATTTTTGCAGTGATACGGTAGTTCGCTGGATCGATTAAAATTAGTACAAATAAAAAATCAATATTCTCCACCTTTAAAATAAAAAACGGGCTATTTCATTAAAAATAACCGTTTATATAAATTTTTAAAACGAAACAACAAGCTGCATTTTGAATTTTTCTTCCCCAAATACCGAATGTGGTATATCTTTAGGCATAATCAACGTTTCGCCCTCATTTAGAATGAAAATATCATTATCAATGGTAAATCTTCCCGTACCTTCAAGCACTGTTACCATTGCATCTCCACCTGAGGCGTGGGTTGAAATTTCCTCACCTTTATCAAATGAAAACAGCGTCATACTGACAAAATCATTTTGAACAAGAGTTTTACTTACTACCTGTCCGTCCTGATAATCCACTAAATCTTTAAGCTTAAGCATTGTTCTTTTCTCAATATTTTTATACATAATAGTTCCCCCAACAAATTAATATTAAGAACAGTATTATACCATAAACAATTTGTTAAAGCAAGAATATTTGCTTGATCTGGCAAAAGATTTTCTGGATGATACCGTTTATGCGTTGGATCGATATTAAAAAGCAAAGGAATCGTTGATAATCTATCCCTTCACCGTTGGTATTTCACTCATAAGCTCGTTTATTATGCTTAAACTTTCCTTGAAAGTGACTTTTTTTACGTAATTAAATGATTCTTTATACCTATTCCATAAATTCACAACGTCGCTATTTTCTAATATTTGACTTAATATATTTTTATAATCATCAAGTACGTAGAGAGTATTTCTCTTTTTTGTTGTTGAAATAATGGCATTTTTCAGAGACGAGTAATTTATTTTGTCTTTGTATAAATTATATAGCATATAAACATCGTAAAAGTCTCTTGCTCTTGTATTTACTATACCTCTTGAAAGTATGGTTTCTAATTTTTCTGCTAAAATTGTTTCTAAATTATAGGCTAAAACTTCTATTTGTTTATCTTCAAATAACGAATTGAATTTATAATTTATTTCTTTAGGTGTAATTTTATCTCCTGTTGTTATATCAACACTAATAGGCACTTTTAACGGTAAATACAGAGCGTGAAGTTTTACTCTTACTCCTGGATAATCGTCCTTTTCCCTGATATCTTCCAAGCTTAATATTTTAAAAGAAATGTTATCCTTTAAATCAATTTTACATATATCATTAAAAATATCGTTTATAGATTCTTTTGACAAGTTAAACCCTTTAATTGTTCCCTCCAGATCCATCGTCGTCCTTGAATCTATTCCAATAATAGCAGAAATTAAGAATCCTCCTTTAAGAATAAAGTTATTTTTATAATTTGATGATGAAATTCTTGCAAGTAACCTTTCAAGCATATAATTTTGCATTACAAGCTGTGCCGGAACCTTTTTCTCTATGGCTTTATTTTTAATATAAGCCTTTAAACTCATCGAATTTTTTATTTCTTTCATAGCAGCACCTTTAAGTAGTTTGATATTTTATTCTTTACTCTGAATATATCAGAATAAGACATAAGTTTGTTTATATTACGATTTTTTGATTTCACATATCGTTTCATGGCATCATTTATAATTTGTATATCATAATTACACTTTACGATTTCGCACAATGTATGTTCTATGTTGTAAACTTTTATATCATTTTGATAAGGTGATTTTTTGTGTTCTATACCAAGCTCATATATTTTATTTATAAAATATCTAACTTTTAAATTACTTTCTTTGTTTCTAAAATGGTATCCTTGCGGAAAACTCATTTCATATTCTATGGGAGTTCTGTCGGTCATCTCATGTATATAAAGTGCAGTTCCGTGTGAAAAAACTCCTTTAGGGTAGCCACATCCGAGTATATACATTTCATCTTCCCAGTTATTTGGTGTTATATAAACACCTCTACGAACCTTGATAAGCATCCTTTTTTCTACCATTAAAGATAGATAATATCTTGGAATATTGGCCTCTGTAACCTGTGCAGATGTTACTGTGCCGTTATTTGAATTTATAATCTGAAATACCTTTTCAATGTTGCTCAAATCATCACCTCATTTTTACAAACATCCTATAAAAATTATTTATATAAAGGATAATCGTAAATAATTATATACTTATATCCTTTATATAATATCATATTAATGGTTATTTGTATATTTAATTTAATGTTTTAGCAGTAATTCTTCTATGGTAACATTATAAACCATTGACAATTTGATAAGAGTAAATATTGTAGGGGTACTTCTGCCAAGTTCATAATATGTTAGGCAAGAACGGTTTAAACCAATAGCACTACGCGCACTACTTTGAGTAAGTTCTGCGTTTTCCCTTGCCCTTCTTAGATTTATAGCCAATTCTTTGTTACTTTCAATATAATTTATTTTTTTAGTCATAATTTTCTTCTCCTTTGGCTTATGCGTTGTTCTCCCCAACGTATTTTTACTCCATCTTCGGTTTTTTCTTTGTACATCAGGTTTTTTATCATATTGGAATTTACTCCAAATTTTTGGTTGTGTACTAAAAAAGTTTATTTTGAAACTCTAGGAAATTAATAAGCAGCCCAATCA
>CASPLG010000037.1 GCA_949422855.1 uncultured Eubacteriales bacterium
GTAGAAAATATACAAATAATTAAATTTGCAAAATAGAGGATTTTAATGTACAATTGCATAAAAATATAGAAAGTGACGTGATTTTATGCCATTAGCGGATAAAAAAGGAAAGCAACAAGCGATCGCAGAGGAAAACCTCACATAGATTTAGCTTAATTACCACTAAGGAGAAAGGTATAAAAATAGAGCATTATATTTGTAGAACGGGTAAATCTAAAAATAACTTTTTTATGGAGGCCATGAAGGAAAAGATTGAGATAGACACTGGAAAAAGCTTTGACGAGTTCTTGAAGGAAAAATCCAATGAAAATGGTAATTAATAATCCCAATTCATAAAACTCAGGAACATGAAAGTATGCAAAAACCGCCCTTTTTAGGTGGTTAGCTCTTTTGTGTAATTTTACCTTGGTTATTTCAACTTCTCTATTTCTTTTGTAGTCATTCCCGTATGTTTAGCAATAAAGTTTATGCCCATCCCAGCACTAAGTAAACTTTTAGCTATCTCAGCTTTTTCTTGAAGCTTGCCTTCCGCCTTGCCTTGCTCGTATCTCTCCTCATTGATAGCCATCTCGTTTTGGATGTACATCTCCCTTTGATGTGCTGCGTGTCTCATTGCTTCATCAGAACTTAGTGCTTTCAATGAATTGTACGCTTTCTTTATTTCCGGATTTTTGTCTGCCAGCTCTTCCATTTCTTCCTTGCTGTTTGCTTTTATAAACTCCAGCCAATTCCATAATTGGGTATTATCTGAATTTTTAGGCAATTTTTTCAGCTCCAATAAATCCACTTCTAATAAGCTCGTAAATTCTGAGTTATTACTTCTGTCTCTCAGCGTTTACTTGTGAAAATATTTATCGTTATCGTTTAGATTGTGCTCTGCAGCTATTAATATACTTACGTTTTTCTTCAAGTCCGAATATTTAACTCCATTTGCCGTCTGATCCTTTACCATGTTCGATAAATAAACGACTATTCTTTGCTCTATAACCGGAGAGCGCCTCACCTGGACTTCCACGTCAGCGACATTGTGCTTTGTGTGTACACAAAATATCTAGTATGTACTCTCCGTCAAGCTCTGATTCTACCCTCGTATGAGTGTCTACGTACTCTAAATAGTCAAACTCATTATCCGGTATTTCTAAGACGCACCTCAAAAAATCAGCCACAGCTCTTATTCCTAGTGAAAATTTCTTTAAATACCTTGTCATTTGCCTTGCTTAGTAACTCAAGTTCCGTGCTAAAACTCCATTAAAACACATGCAAATCCCTTACATTTAATTATATCATATTTGCCCCTAGTCTCAACAGATTTTTTGGCGATTTAAGGGCTTTTTACCTCATTCTACTCACAATCTAAAATTCTTGGCAGCATTGAAAAATCTGCGGCACTGGGCAACGCTATAGCTCAGTTTTTTTGATATCGCCTTCCATTTTAGACGTTTGACAATGCGGTAATATGAAACTCTCTAGAAATGCTCAGGGAGCACCTTCAATTCCCCTAAAATTGTATCCATTTTAGTTTGAGGCTTGTCTTTTTGAATTTCTAATTCAACTAATTTTTCCATACAATTTTTTATTTTGGGCAAATCGGAGTATTTCACACCTTGAAATTCGGCTTTGATTCTGAGAGTATTTATTTTCTCATCAAGCATCTTTATGTGAAACTTTAACTGCTTTACCTCGTAAAATTTGTCAATTACCGCCATTTTTCACACTTTAAACTTATTCATTTTTTAGAATTATATCATCAAGTCTTGTTATAATCACCCAATATGGATAATTTAAATGCTGTAATTCTGCCTGTTTTAAACGTCTTTTCTTGTTCCACATCCTAAGTTTTATACCCTGTCCGGTATTTTTCTTGGGTCTATGTACGCTTCTTCCAATTGTTGACTCATTTTTCCTCCTTTACTGAGTTTTAATTCTTGGGTTATTATTGCTTCCTTGCATATAAAATAGGTATTCAAAAGATTTATCAAAGTACTTACAGAATTTGGATTAAGGGATCAAAGCATAAATCCCCCACTTCCAAATAAAATTATTATAGGCAAATAAAAGACTTTTGGTCTGCACTGCCGGCAAAATATAAGGAGAATGGAACAAAGCTGGCTGCATACATCCACGGTGAATTTGTTAGAATACATCCATTTGAATAATGGTAACGGAAGAACTTCCAGGCTGATAATGAATTATCAACTTTATATGACGACGGGAAACTTCTGCTAAGCCTTATATTTAGTGGCAAGAACAACAGGACTAATGTTAAAATTCTAGGAAAGGCAACAACAAATCGGGGAATATTGTGTTCAAATTTTAAGCATACGGGCGGGAGAGACGGTGCAAATTTCCTGTCTTTACCTCTGTACGATCTCCCACACATTGAACAGTTATAACGTTTCTTCTCGTTTATGGTGAGTGGTTTCCTATGTCTCATGGGGATATTCCCCCGGCTGCGGACTTCAGCCTGGCTAAAGGTCTGAAATAAATTTTCCTGCCGCCTTTGATTATAATGGGCTCAGAATTAGCGGGGCTTGTTCCCTTTCTGTCCTTTGTTTTTTTCGTGCCTATCTCACAAAAACCACGCAGATTTTTGCCACATTGTCAAGCGGTAAATTCAAATTTTCAATTCTCCATTGTTTTTATAGGCGTTTTTTTGTATAATCTAACTATGAAAGTGTTCTTAAGGAGGGTCGTAAATATGGAAAAATTGAGAGTTTACCTGGATACTTCGGTGATCAGTCTCCTGCTTCAAAAGGATGTGCCTGAAAAAATGGCTGATACCAGGCAATTATGGGAAATGTTTCGTACAGGAAAGCATGATGTCTATCTTTCCACGGTGACTCTTGAAGAACTAAAAGGATGTTCAGAGCCAAAGCAGAGCCAACTTTTCGATTATTTAGGACTTATTGATTATACGCTCGTTCAAATTGATGATAATGTTGTAGATATTGCACAGCAGATTATTGAAATGGGTATACTGACCAAAAAAGCTATGATGAGTGCCAACATATAGGAGCTGCTATTGTTAGCGAATGTGATTGCATTATATCATGGAATTTTAAGCACATTGTAAGTATTAAAACGATACGAGGAGTACGGGCAATTACTAATTTTAAAGGCCATAAACCAATTGAGATTCTAAATCCATCTGTACTTATTAGAAAGCGAGGAATGGTTATGAACCGACCTGTTTTAAGTCCTAATTTTACTGTTGAGGATATTCATAAATTAAGAGAATATAACTACTATCAGACGAAAGATATGAGCCGACAGGATATTATAATACTCGTGGCATGGAGGTTCACAAAGAAATACAAGCTAGAAAATTACAAAAAATATAAATTATGTAATTGAAAATAACGAGGAGGATAATGTATGGCAAAAATTATATCTATATTCAACAATAAAGGTGGTGTAGGGAAAACCACTATTGCCCAGAATCTGGCTGATGTTCTTGCCAGAAAAGGGAAAAAGGTTCTAATGATAGATTTTGACCCTCAGTGTAATTTATCAATCGCTATTCCTGAAAGTGATGAATTTAAACAATCATTGCCAACTGTAACTCAACCCTATGGCACTACTATAAGGGCGTATCTACAAAAATTTTTACAAGGTATTGGGAATTTAGAAATATACACTTACAAAGGAAAGCATACTCACACAAATGTCGATCTAATTGCAGGAGATTTTTGGTTAAATGTTTATGGTGAATCCTTAAGCGTAGGTTCAGACTCATTAACTGGTACAGGTATAACTAAATATGCTGTAACAAAGGATATGGTAGAGTATACTATGACAAAGAAAAAAATCATCTATGATTTTGCAATCATTGATTTACCGCCTTCATTCGGCGCATTAGTTAGGGCTGCTTTGTATTCATCAGATTACTTTCTTGTACCATGTACCTCTGACACATATAGTTCATATTGTACATCACTAATAGGAGAAATGATACCTACTTTTATTGATGACTGGAAAAGTGGTTATGGAAGATTTTCAAAATCAAATCCCGATATCAAAAAATATCGAGATATAGGTGATCCTAAATTTGCGGGTTGGATATATAATGGTTTTGATACACAAAAAAATCATATTGTTAAAGCAGACTACATTCATTATCAAGAAATCACAAAGAACATAACTCAAGAACTAATCAATAATGATAATATTAGCAAAAGCACTATTTTGCCACCAGATTACAAAGCAGGTGAAATTGAAGATATGAATGTCTTAATTCAAAACAGTATTTGGCAAAGCATACCAGTTGCTTCTTTGAAAGATTATAGGCCTATGAAAACATTACAAGACAAAGGCTCATGGGCGTCTCGGCAATTAACCCTAATTGATAAACTTGATACTCGGTTCATGGAATTGGCAGATAACGTTATTGCTTCTTATATTTAAGCAGACTAATATTACAAATACACTTTTAAATATTCCATGTATAGAGTATTTTATACATGGAATATTTTATCTCAATAAAAAGAACATCCTGAAGAAAGGAGTATCTGCATTTTATGATATATAGTGAAGATACACTACAATTTTGGACTTCTCCACTCTCTAATACAGAAGAACAACGTGTAGAAAATACTGTTTTTATGATAAAAAACGCTGTTACAACATATAGCGAATTATCTGGTTGCACAATGGAGATTTTTGCCCAAGGATCTTATACTAATAATACTAATGTTAGACAAAACAGTGATGTAGATATTTGCATAATGCTTACGTCCACTTTTTTCGGAGAATATATTGATGGTAAAACAGCTGTAGATTATGGATTTATTGACGGTTCAATCTCATATGCAGATTATAAATCTCACATTATCAAAGCATTAAAAAACAAATTTGGGAGCAACGCAGTCGAAATTGGAAATAAATGTATCAACATAAAAGAAAACAGCTATCATGTAAATGCCGATGTGGTTCCTGCTTTTCAATATCGAAACTACAAAACGATTGGCAGTATAAATCGCGAAAAATACATAGAAGGTATCAAATATTTTGCACAAGACGGTACTACCATTATAAATTACCCTAAAGAACACATTAAAAACGGTAGACAAAAAAATAATAATACTAATTACGAATATAAAAAGCTTGTAAGAATTATGAAACGTATACGCAATAATATGGTTGATGAAGGAATTATAGATGGCAATAAAATCACGTCCTTTTTAGTAGAATGTCTTATTTGGAATGTTCCTAATGCAACAATTACAGGATATAATACATGGGCAGATACCATTCAGAGTTCTATCGCTTATTTATGGAATGCTATTAAGGACGATAACTGTAAAGAATGGGGAGAAGTCAGTGAACGCCTATATCTATTTCACTCCAGACGAAAATGGACAGTAACTGAAACAAAAAATTTTCTTTATGATATGTATAATTATTTAAAATTTTAATGAGGTTACTCTATGAATGATAATGTAAAAAAATTTATGAATATCAGCATTTGGCTTACAGCAATTTTTTTGTTAATTCGCTGCTTATTTTCATGGGTAGATATTAAAAATATTTGGGAAACAGGCAACTTCTTTACACTTTGTTATAATTTTTATGGTTATATTGGCGAAGCAATATGTGCATCCGCAATAATAATGTTTATATTTAACAAGTGTGCATGGAAATGGAAGTTAATCAGTTGGATGCATGATACACCTATACTTGCAAAAAATTATGCTGGAACATTTATTTCAACTTATGACAGTAACCGTCAAGAGCGTTCCGGAAATATTATTATCAATCAAACATTTTTAAACATATCTGTGCAACTAATAACCAACGAAAGCAAAAGCAGAAGCTTGATTGCCTCACTTACTAATGTACAGGGTGTTATATACTTGATCTATACATATCAAAATGATCCAAGAGCAGAGATTCAAGACCGAAGTCCAATGCACTATGGAACAGCAATGTTAGACGTAAGTAATCCAATGGTTTTAGAAGGAAATTATTTTACAGGAAGAGAAACAAGAGGATCAATGAAATTTAATGCAATGTAGGAAAATGCTTAATTTGACACATTTTCCAAGATAAGGAGTATAATATTATTATTGTTAAAAGGCAGACGTTACACCCAAGTGTCTGCCTTTTCCTATTCCTGCTTTTTAGCTGACCCTGAATACTTCCGCCATAATCTTTGCTCCTAACCGGAAACCGTCAATAAACATCTCGGAAAATTCATATGGGATTTCATCCAGTTGCTCGTCCATGATTTCTACAAAACGTTTATCAAGCGGCGGCTCCAGCTTGCTCAGGGTCTCAATAAAATCTTCGTAATGACTGTAATGCTCCCGGTATATTTTCCGGTATTCCCTTTCTTTGGGTGAATGCTGTTCTGCTGGGAAGATTTCACCTTCATAAAGCTGTTTCAGTATGTTCTTCACTTCTGTTTCCTCCTTTTTCATCTGTAATACTATTATATATTACATATATGTGTTCTATCACGTGTTATATAAAAGTCAAGTAGAATCATTTATAATAGTTTCAGATTTGTAATACGGAGGTGTAACATGGCAGACAAATTTGTGGTACGGCAGAAAAAGCCTGACAAGAAAGAAGATAAGTCCGTAGTTATGACACTGCGGGTAGACCGTGAGTTACAGGAAGAATTTGACAGCCTTGCAACAAAGAGCGATCGTTCCCGGAACGAGCTGATGTGTATGGCACTGCGCTATGCCCTGGAGCATTTGGAGTCTATTCCGGAAGCTGGAGAATAGAAAACCAGCTTCTTTTCCCATACACATGAAACGGCCCTTCTCTCGGAAAAGAGAGAAGGGCTGTTATATTATCCTGTTACCTCTGGTATCTCACCGACAAAGTTATATACAATCTTGACCTCCTGACATTTCTGCCCATCCACCTTCCTGACTTCACCCACCAGAATCTTACTGATAAGCCGGTTTAAGACAGCTTCGTCAAGTTCTTGAATTGTGGCATATTTGCGGATTTCCTGAACGAATGTCCGAACATCGCTTTCCTGCTCGTCCGCACGGCGCATCACCAGCATCAACTCCTGAAGCCGTTTCCGGTTGGCTTCATGTTCCTGCTCCAGTGTGGCAGTCAGCTTCAGAAAACGCTGTTCTGTCAGGATGCCCTTTGCCTTGCCGGTATAAAGGCTCATAAACATACTGTCTATCTCCTGATTCCTTGCTTCCAGCCGTTCACATTCCCTCTGCATTTCGGAAGCATCAGTCATATACCGCCGCTCCATACGGCTGGACAGCCGCTGATAAAACACGTCTGCATCTTTCAGTGCCATAGCCGCCAAATCCTGTATGTCTTTCAGCACAAGATTATACAAATCCCTTGCTTCGATCTTGTGGCTGGTGCAGGCATTCTTTCCCAGCCGGTTATAAGTCTGGCAGATATAGTATGCCTTGTCTATCGGCTCCCATTCTTTCCCGGTAAACCGGTTCTTCCCGGTTCTCCCGACTTTCTCATAATGCACCTGCATGGATTTCCCGCAGGTAGCGCAGTAGATAATGTCATGAAAAAGATTGTAAAACGGGCAGGCATTTCCTTTCATAATCGTCGGCCTGCGGTCAATAATCTCCTGCACCTGTTCCCACTCCGCCGGTGTGACAATCGCTTCATGACAGTTTTAAATCACTTCCCAGTCCTCACGTGGAATGATGTTGTAAGTATTGGAACGGATGCCCTTCTGATGTGTCCGGCAGACCAGATGTGCGCCTTTGTAGAAAGGGTTCCGCAGGATATGGCTGATCCTTGCGCTGCCCCAAGAATAATAGTTCACATCACATTCCGTATTGGCTTTTACCCTTGTAATCGGCACTTTGTCATTCATCAGCTGTTTTGCAATCCGCATACAGCCCCAGCCATCCAGCGCAAGTTCAAAAATCCGGCGGATTACCGGCGCAGTTTCAGGGTCTGTAATCAGATGCCCTTTTTCATCCGGGTCATGCATCAGTCCAAGCGGCGGCTGTCCTCCGCAGAATTTCCCCTGCCTGGAACGGGTCATACGCCCTGCCAATACCTTTTTGGAAATGTCATGGCTGTACATGTCATTCAAGATATTTTTGAACGGCGTAATATCCATTTCCTGCCTTGTCAGGCTGTCCACCCCGTCCGTGACTGCAATGTATCTTACATTGTGCTTTGGGAAAAAGATTTCGGTATAACTGCCTGCTTCGATATAGTTTCTCCCCAGCCTGGATAAATCTTTGGTAATCACGCAGCCAACTTTCCCCGCTTCAATGTCGGCAATCATGCGCTGAAAAGAGGGACGGTTAAAATTTCGCCCCGTATAACCGTCGTCCACATAGTATTCATACTGGAACATGCCGTTTTTCTCGGCATAATCTTTGAGCATAAGCTTCTGGTTGCTGATGCTCATGCTTTCATTCTCCCGGCTGTCTTCAAGGGAAAGCCTGCAATAGAGAGCAGTTATCTTCTGGTTGATTTGATTTTTCCTGTTCATAGTCATTCTCCTTCTCTATGAACAGGGACACGATACCATTATAATACCATGCCCCCGCCCGTCCTGCAGCTTTTTTTAGCCTGCTTTCCGCCCCAACCATTCCTCAAACTGCCCGCAAGCCTGCCGCTCAATAAGCTGTTCAAAGGCTTCCTGCATGGTCTGGCTGCCGGAGAACTCCCGTGTCACGATAAACTGCACTTTTTTCCGGCTCTCCTGTTTCTCTTTCTTCTTTTCTGAATCTCTCTGCATAAGCACTTACCTCCATAAATGAAATAGCCAGACAAGGGAACACGGCAACGAAGTCCAACAACGGACAGCGTAAAACCTGCAATCTAATATCTGGCCTATTATTATTGTTTTATAAATTTTTCTTGAATTTCTCGTTGCTCTTGTTGTCATTAAAATATAGACAATAATAAAATTCCCCTAAAATAAGCGGTTTTGCTCCACCCATAAAGCTGCATGACGTTTTTACCTTGCCATCAATAATTATTTCAGTTTGTTTTTCCGTGGTAAATCCGGTAGGAGCCGTCCCGCCAAGCCAACGACCACTGCGAGCAAGCATTATCATGTTATCTCTGACACGCTGGGCAACAGTCTCCCTCTCCAGCTGTGCAAAAACCGACGCCATATACATCATAGCTCTTCCCATTGGGGTCGATGTATCAAATTGTTCCCTAATACAGATGAAATTCACCTTTTGGGAATTTAAATCCTCAATCAGATTCGAAAAATCACTCACATTCCTGCTAACCCTGTCCAGACGATAGCAAACTATGTAATCGGGCTTCCGTTTTTTTATATCCAACAGCATCTTCTGGAATTCCGGACGATTAGTATCCTTAGCGGAAAATCCCTCGCCTTTACCCGTGAAGACGGATTTGCGTGAGTATATGAATATTAGCAAATAAATTCCTCCAGTTGTCAAAAAATAAACGCATTAATTGTACCATAATAAAATAATAATAAAAAGCTGAGGTGGGGAAATTATGAAAATAGAGATACTGTGTGATAGATGCTTTAAAAGCGTAGAAAATGAAAGGGTTGTATATAAATACGGGAGTGCTGTTTACTGTGAGAAATGCCATGAAATTATTAAAAAGGAAATTATGAAAGATATGCAGGATTTATATATTCAAAAAAATATTCTGGGAGATGATTAAAATGAAATTTCTGAAGAAGATAGCATGTGGACTCAACAAAATGATTGATGATTGCCGCAAAGCTTTGAAGTCAATTAAAGAGCCGGATTGGTATGAAGTAGATTATTCGGATGACAAATTTTGGGACGATTACCTCAGGGCAGCCGAAACCAGAAAATTACAATTCATTGACAAAGATACCAAATATAAATTTTATTATTCCGAAATGGATGAGGAGGAACAAGAATGGAGACGCTGAGAGAAATATCCGAAAATTACCGGGAAATATTGTGGGACGCCGTGAACTGTGACGAACTTTCGAGCGAAATGATTGAAAAAATCACATCTACAAATGAGAAATTCGATAAAAAAATAGAGAACATGGCGTATGTTGCGGAAGAAATAACAGCAAAATGCAACGTTGCGAAAAACGAGGTGGACAGGCTTAACGACCGAATCAAACGATGGCAGAAAAACTTGGATTCGCTGAAGGAATACATGAAAAACGAAATGTTGTCCATTGGGAAAAATAAAGTGGAATCGCCATTTTACACCGTAAGAATCAGAAGAAGTGAAGCTTGCGAAGTCGATAAAGATTTTATCGCCGAGGCGAAAGAGAAAAATTTAACGGCACTTTTACGGGTAATCCCGGAAAAAATCGAACCCGATAAAACTGCCATAAAAGATTATATCAATTCGGGAAAAGCCCTACAGCACGCAAAAATAGTGGAAAAGCAGAGTTTAAATATTAAATGAATAGGAGCAAGAAAAATGTTTTTAAGCCGTCAAATCAGAGACGCAATGGTCGATAACGTTGAGTTCGTTAAAAATCTTGTGGAGATAATAAAAAATGACTCCCGTTTGAGGCAAAAGACCTCTAACGGAAGCCAAAAAGAAGACATGTGCATTGATTATAGCACATGCGAAGGTGAAATACAAGTAAAATTTGATCCGACAAAAAAGATCACAAATGTATTTTTCAAAAATGAGATAAGGGAAAGGAAGCAGCAATATGGAAAATAAAAATATTTTGGATAATATGCCAAACAAATCGCCTAATGAAGCCACTCTCAAAAAAGACAAAATTCATAAAGAGTGTATGCCCCTAGAAAACGAAAACAGTCCTCCTAAAAACGAAAACTTGACGAAGGATGAAAATATGTTTGCTGAACTTTTCGGGATCAA
>CASPLG010000038.1 GCA_949422855.1 uncultured Eubacteriales bacterium
TCGCAAATCACATCATGAAAACTGCGGTTTGCCGTTTCTCTAGGATCGTAATATCTAATGCCATAGCTGCGGTCTATCATATGCAAAACACAAAAATGAGGAGGTTGTTTAAATTTCAAAATTACGTACTTATTATCATAAGTCGGACTATCAAAAAAGTTATAGCACTTTTCCATCAGCGTATTGCCTTGGACATTCTCTAAAGAAAAACTAATTTTATCTGAAAGAGGTGCATCAAGCTTATAAACTTTATTTAGCAGCCTTATCTCATCCAATTTAAAGCCCGTACTTCTCCCCACTGACCTTTTTCTTTGCGGGTATACAGCCGATTTAACTGATTGCATAAATACTCTGTTGCTCTGACTTGTCAGTGAATACTGTTTTTTTAAAAGCCTAATGAATCTATTATTGGGATTTTTATGAACCACAACAGTTAAATAGGCAGCCAAAAAGCACCACATTGCTTTTCCTTGCTTTACGCAATCATCTATATTTAAGGATCTCGGTGCCATGGTAAATACCCCTTGATAGAAAATATCCTCAGTTTTATTATACTACAATTTGGTATTGCCGTAAACCTTAAGAAGCAAAATAAACCTTTTCATTTTATCAGCCGCAGCCTCACCGCTTAAAACAGCTATTTTCTGCTAACCACTTTATTACAAACCACGGTGGCAACAATTGTCAATTAAAACGTGAATTAAGATTCCTCATAATGTCAATAATTATTAATAGTGATAATTTTTGTACGGAGGAAACAAAAAATGCAATACAATAAAGTAGATATATGCGGAATAAATACCTCAAAGTTAAAAGTTCTTCCCGAAAAAGAAAAAATGCGTCTGCTTAAGCTTTCTCAAGCGGGAGATTCAAACGCTCGAAACGAACTTATAAACGGTAATTTGCGTCTCGTTTTAAGCGTTATACAGCGTTTCAGTAATCGTGGTGAGACTTTAGACGACCTTTTCCAGGTAGGGTGCATAGGTCTTATAAAATCTATAGATAATTTCGATACATCCCAAAATGTAAGGTTTTCCACTTATGCCGTCCCTATGATTATAGGGGAAATAAGAAGATATCTCAGAGATAACAATTCAATAAGGGTAAGCCGTTCTATGCGTGACATAGCGTACAGAGCCATGCAGATAAAAGAACGTATGACAAATGAAAACGACCGTGAGCCCACCATCGAAGAGGTAGCCAATGAAATGCAGGTTTCAAAAGAAACGGTAGTGTTGGCCCTTGAGTCAATTGTTGAACCGCTTTCCCTTTATGAACCCGTCTTCTCGGACAGCGGTGATACCGTTTACGTGATGGATCAAATCGGAGACAAAAATGACGATGCAAATTGGCTCGGCGAAATATCTTTAAAACAGTCCATAAACGACTTAAGCGACAGAGAAAAACGTATTTTATCTTTGAGATTCCTTATGGGCAAAACTCAGATGGAGGTTGCAAATGAAATAGGAATAAGCCAAGCACAAGTTTCCCGTCTGGAGAAAGGTGCACTTGACAAAGTTAAATCCGAAGATTAAGTTTTTTTATCCGCTTTTTCCGAACCTAAACCACCCCTTGTGCTATAACTGCATCAGCTACCTTTTTAAATCCCGCAATATTTGCCCCCTTAAGATAATTACCCTTATCGCCATTTTGTTCAGCGGTCTGCGAAATTAAGTTAAATATGTTTTTCATAATCTCTCTGAGTCTGGAGTCTACCTGCGTATCACTCCAATTTACTCTCATACTGTTTTGGCTCATTTCCAGCGCCGATACACTCACTCCTCCTGCATTTGCAGCCTTACTCGGAATAAATGGAATGTTATTCTCTCTCAAAAGATGCATTGCGTCAAGGGTAGTTGGCATGTTCGCACCCTCTGCCACAGCTGACACCTTATTTTTTATTAGGTTCTTAACTCCGGTTTCATCAAGCTCATTCTGCGTCGCACACGGAAGTGCCGCATTGCACTCAGCTGACCAATCAAACCGACCTTCATAGTATTTACTCCCTTTTTTGACCTGTGCATATGACTTTATCCTCTCTTTTTTTACCTCCTTGATCTCCTTCATAATAGATAAATCTATTCCGTCCTTATCGTAAATCCACCCGCCGGAGTCCGACATCGTCACAACTTTTGCCCCTAGCGATATCGCCTTTTCTGCAGCATATAGTGCTACATTCCCCGCACCGGATATCGATACTTTCATGCCATAAAGATCCATATTTTTACTCTGTAGCAGTTCCTCCAGGATATATAAAAGCCCATACCCGGTCGCCTCTTTTCGAACCAAAGAACCTCCAAAGTCTATCCCCTTACCTGTAAATGTCCCCGTAAAAACGTTTTTGAGACGTTTGTACTGACCAAACATATATCCTACTTCTTTTGCTCCTACTCCTATATCCCCCGCCGGGACATCCGTATTCTCACCGATATATCTGTACAGCTCCGTAATAAAACTCTGGCAAAATGACATTATTTCATTGTCACTCTTTCCCTTAGGATCAAAATCACTTCCGCCTTTGCCCCCGCCTATCGGTAATCCCGTAATTGCATTTTTAAATATTTGTTCAAACCCCAGAAATTTTATAACGCTCAGATTCACACTCGGGTGAAATCTAAGACCTCCCTTATATGGTCCAATGGCGTTATTAAATTGTACACGGTAGCCTCTGTTAACTCTTATATTTCCGGCGTCATCCCGCCACGCTACACGAAATTTTATCTGTCTGTCAGGCTCTGCAAGCCTCTCTAAGACAGCATTTTCCTTATAAATAGGGTTCCTTTCCAAAAAGTCCTCAATCGAGAGCAGTATCTCCTTTACCGCCTGATGAAATTCCGGCTCTCCGGGGTTTAGTTTAATGATGTTTTCTACTTGCTGACTTGCGTAAGACATATTTTACCTCCAAAATAAATTTCTATATAAACTTTTGTTCTAATAGCATATTTTTTGCAGTTTGGGTTTATAAAATCTCTCACTACACAACCGATTTACCTAATGTTTACTACAAAAACTAAAAAAACATTCACTGTTTTGAGTAATATTATATCCTGTAATCATGACAATAACACAAATAGTGATCTATTATTTCATTCCATTATTGAGACTAATATTTTTCTCGCAGAGGCAAATTTGACACCTATATAAAAATATCCTTTAATTGAGGCTCTCTGCCAATATCGCACTTTTTAAAAATATTTTAGAATCAAATCCTCCCCTTTTTCCTCTTTTTTCGAGTCTCACACTCTCCAGTGTTTTAAAATCTATTTTCAAAAGGTTTGCCATTGTTATAACTACTTCCATTAAATCTGCAAGTTCTTCGATTTTTTCCTGCCTATTTTCAGCACTTAAAACTTCATTGCACTCCTCTAACAGTTTATTGTCAAGCATCTTTAAATAGTCTCCGTCTTTAAGAACCTCATATTCAGGGTTGCCGCCATTTTTTAAAATTATTTCCGGAATTTTGTCCCTTACCAACTTATTAAACTCTTTTCTCTTTTCCATATCAATCACCCACCTTCGAACTTTTTAAAAGTCTAAACGCTAAACAATAATTTTCCGTAGTCGGGATACGGCCAGTATTTTTCTGCGACACTGCCCTCAGCGATATCTACGGCATTTCTTAATTTTATCATTGCAGGAATTATCTGCTCCGTACAGTACCTGCCTATATCGGCATTCTCTTTGTCCAAGGGAATATCCGATATTATCTTATCAAGACTTTCTGTGTATTTATCTATATCATCAAGAGTTTTAGACAGCTTTTTAAGTAAAGTTTTAGGCGTCATGCAGCTGACTTCCGGAGATGCAAGCCTTTGTTTGTTTATCGATTCCGCCACAGAGCCTATGTAATCAACCACAGCAGGAATTATTTGCTTTTTTGACATCTCAACCATAGTCAAGGACTCCATACTGAGTATTTTAAGGTAGTTTTCTATCTGTATGTCACGCCTGGACTGCATTTCTTTTTGCGAGAATATTCTGCGGCGTTTAAATAGTTCTACATTTTTCTCATCGGCGTAATGTGAAATAGCCTCTGCCATAGTCTTTAGATTAGGCAAATTTCTCCTCTTAGCCTCCCGCACCCACTCATCAGAATAGTTATTCCCGTTGAAGATGATTCTTTTGTGGTTTTTAATCGTATCTGCAAGAAGTTTATTTAGTTCTGACTGAAAATCCTCACATTTTTCCAATATATCGGCAAAATACGCAAGTTCATCCGCAACAATCGTATTTAAAACCATGTTGGCACTCGATATGGACTCATTTGACCCCACCATACGAAACTCAAATTTATTCCCGGTAAAAGCAAACGGAGAAGTCCGGTTTCTGTCGGTCGAGTCTTTAAGAAATTTCGGGAGTATATCTATACCCGTCTCAAAAGTATACTTTTCATGCTCCTGATATTTTACACCATTTTCTATTGCCTCAAGTATATCCATGAGCTCCTTGCCTACAAACACGGATACTATTGCCGGAGGAGCTTCATTTCCACCCAATCGCCAGTCATTTCCCGCACTTGCAGCAGAAATCCTCAAAAGCTCCGGATATTCATCCACGCCCTTTATAACCGCACATAAAAATAACAGAAATTGTGCGTTTTCATATGGCGAATTGCCCGGCTCCAGCAGATTAACTCCCGTATCAGTCTGAAGTGACCAGTTATTATGTTTACCGCTTCCGTTTATCCCCGCAAAAGGCTTTTCGTGCAGCAGACAAACCATACCATGTCTTTCCGCAACTATTTTTAAAAGTTCCATCGTAATTTGGTTTTGGTCTGTTGCATTGTTTACGTGGGTGTACAGCTGAGCCAGCTCGTGCTGTGCGGGAGCTACTTCATTGTGCTCTGTTTTTACGGGTACACCAAGCTTCCAAAGCTCTAAATCAAGCTCTTTCATAAATCCCGACACACGTGGTCTGAGTGCTCCAAAATAGTGGTCACTTAAACCGCTTTCTTTGGCGGATTTTGCTCCAAAAAGAGTTCTGCCGCAATAAATTAAATCCTTTCGCTGCTCAAAAAGCTCTTTGTCTATGAGAAAATACTCCTGTTCCGCCCCAACGGTTGCAAAAACTCTCTTTGCACTATCCACACCGAACAATTTTAGTATTCTCAATGCTTGATTGTTAAGCTCGTGTATAGAACGAAGTAAAGGAGTCTTTTTATCGAGCGCCTCCCCTGCGTAAGAACAAAACACCGTAGGAATACAAAGTGTATCGTCCTTTATAAAAGCGTAGGAAGTAGGATCCCAAGCCGTATATCCACGAGCCTCAAAGGTAGCTCTCAGACCCCCCGAAGGAAAACTCGATGCATCCGGCTCACCTTTAATCAGTTCCTTACCTGAAAATTCCATTATAACCTTCTCATTTGTGCTGAAACAAACAAAACTATCATGTTTTTCAGCAGTCACACCCGTCATAGGCTGAAACCAATGAGTAAAATGTTTTGCACCCTTTTCAATCGCCCAGTCCTTCATCGCCATGGCTATAATATTAGCTGTCTCGTAACTAAGCTCACTGTAATTTTCCACAGCGTCCTTAAATGCCGTATATATTTTTTGAGGAAGCCTTTCTTTCATCACATCATCGCCAAAAACCATATCACCAAATATCCTTGAAACATCAATTGCGTCTTCTCTGTACACACTAATCCTCCCCTGCTGATTTCAAATACACCATATCTTAACCCAGAAGTTTTTTTATTTCGTCCATAAAACCGGTTACATCCTTGAACCGCCTGTAAACCGATGCAAAACGTATATAAGAAACTTCATCTAATTTCTTAAGTTCATCCATCACGCACTCCCCAATATAATCAGACGGAATCTCTTTTTCCAAAGAGTTCTGAAAACCCACTTCAATGTTGTTTACTATGATTTCTATCTCAGCAACGGAAACGGGTCTTTTTTCGCACGCCCTGAGAATCCCCGAAAATAGCTTTTTTTTGCTGAATATTTCACGTGAACCGTCTTTTTTGACAACTACCAAAGGAATAGTTTCTACATCTTCAAACGTGGTAAACCTTTTTAAACATTTTATACATTCTCTTCGTCTTCTTACACGTTTTCCCTCGTTTGCAGACCTCGATTCAATAACTCTACTGTCATCTGAATTGCAATATGGACACCTCAAATCTTTCACCCGTCCAATCATCTAAAACTGCAACTAATTTTACCATACGGGCTTTACGATGTAAATGTTGTAAACCTACTTTTTATTTATATTAGCATTAATTTTGGAAATGACCGGACAGAAAATTTATGAGGTGTATTTTATCCTTTATCCCCTACCAAATCTATGCCCTTTAGTCCCCGATTTCGATAACCTTTCCCCCTGCTGCACAAGAAAATCAGATAAAATATTAGTCTTTAGACTCTTGACTTAGAAATCCGTAATATATCATAATTGACCTTATATTTATTTGATTTGGAAGGGAAAAAATGAAAAAAAAAGTACTTCTTGGAATGAGTGGCGGTGTCGATAGCTCCGTTGCGGCCATACTCCTCATGGAAAAAGGTTATGACGTAACCGGAGTGACTCTTAAACTGCGTCCGGATGATGATTATAAAGATAAACACTGTGAGACAAAAAAATCATGCTGTTCGATAGAGGATATATACGATGCAAGGAGAGTTGCCTATAAACTCGGTATAGACCATATTGTTATGAATTTTACGGAAATATTCAAAAGTAGGGTCATAGATAAATTCGT
Organism: uncultured Eubacteriales bacterium; assembly: GCA_949422855.1. Taxonomy (GTDB): domain Bacteria; phylum Bacillota; class Clostridia; order Oscillospirales; family Acutalibacteraceae; genus CASPLG01. Next base: position 6,707 of record CASPLG010000038.1, read on the forward strand.
AAATGAGTATATAAACGGAAGAACCCCTAATCCATGTATAGATTGCAACAGATATATAAAGTTTGAAGCAATGTTGGTTCGTGCATATGAGCTAGGGTTTGATTATATTGCCACAGGTCACTATGCAAATATAGAATATTCTGAAAATTTAAAAAGGTACTTGCTCAAAAGGTCAAAATCAAGCAAAGACCAAAGTTATGTATTGTATAACTTAACTCAGCATCAGCTTGCACACACACTGTTTCCACTGGGCAATGCAGAAAAAAATAATATCCGGGAAATTGCCGATAAATACGGTCTTTGTGTCGCATCTAAGCCCGACAGCCAAGAAATATGTTTTATCCCGGACAATAAATATGCCGGATTTATAACAAACTACACTAAAAAAGTCTTTCCTCCGGGTAATTTTGTGGACCGTGATGGAAATATTCTCGGCCTGCACAAAGGAATTATCAACTATACCCTAGGGCAGAGACGTGGTCTTGGTATTGCTCTGGGTAAACACATGTATGTAACAAAAATAAACCCTAAGGAAAATACCGTAACATTATGCGATGAAGAGCATAGATACACAGATAAACTGACTCTAGAAAAAATTAATTTAATATCGATTGATAGCCTAAATACTTCCCTGCGCGCACAAGTAAAAATCCGCTCCAATGCAAATCCTGTACCCGCTTTACTCGTCCCCTCCGCCGGCGGACAAGTTACAGTCTTATTCGATGAAAAACAAAGATTAACAGCCCCCGGTCAATCAGTGGTATTCTACGACGAAGATACCGTAATTGGAGGGGGACTAGTTGTATAAAATATACCATAAAATCTACATTATATAAATAAACTGTAAATATTCCCTAAACTTAAAAATACCTCTTGCTTTTTCTAAATTAAGTGCTTAGAATATACTTAGCACTCAATTATTTTAAGTGCTAAATATACGAATTTAGTTTTTTAAGGAGGTTTTTACTATGGCAACTATCAAACCAATTTTAGACAAGGTCGTAGTTAAAATTGAAAAATCCGCTGAAGCAACCCAGAACGGAATCATATTGCCGTCTACTTCTAAGGATCAGCCGATAATTGCTAAGGTTCTGTCAAGAGGACCGGGGGGAATGATCGATGGTAAGGAGGTTAAGATGTATGTGAATGAGGGTGACAAGGTGCTTGTAAATAAGTATGCGGGTACTGAGATTACTCTGGATGGCAAAAAATATCTTATAATTAAGCAAACAGATATTCTCGCTATGATTTGTTAGAAAATTATTTCGTAAATTTAGATTTTGGAGGTTTGGTTTTATAATGGCAAAGGAAATTATTTACGGTGAAGAAGCCAGAAAAGCTCTTTTAAGAGGTGTCAATCAATTAGCCGATACGGTTAAGATAACTCTTGGCCCTAAGGGAAGAAATGTCGTTCTCGATAAAAAATTTGGATCCCCTCTCATTACAAATGACGGCGTAACCATTGCAAAGGAAGTAGAACTTGATAATCCCTTTGAAAATATGGGTGCTCAACTCGTTAAAGAGGTATCCACAAAGACAAATGACGTGGCAGGTGATGGTACTACAACGGCTACTTTGCTTGCTCAGGCTCTTATACGTGAGGGAATGAAAAATGTCGCTGCCGGTGCAAACCCAATGATAGTTAAAAAGGGTATACAAAAGGCTGTAGACGCAGCTGTTGAGGCTGTAAAGAAAAATTCTAAAAACGTAAACGGAACAGACGACATTGCAAGAGTTGCTACAGTATCCGCTGACAATGAGTTTATCGGGAAACTCATCGCCGAAGCAATGGAAAAAGTTACATCCGATGGCGTTATTACCGTTGAGGAGTCAAAAACAGCAGAGACTTATTCAGAAGTCGTTGAAGGTATGATGTTTGACAGAGGATATGTGTCCCCATACATGGTGACCGATAATGACAAAATGGAAGCTATCATCGATGACGCTTATATATTGATTACCGATAAGAAAATAGTAAGTATCCAAGAAATTCTGCCGGTCTTGGAACAAGCCGTAAAAACCGGTAAGAAAATGGTAATAATCGCTGAGGATATCGAAGGTGACGCACTTGCTACTTTGATAGTCAACAAACTGCGCGGTACATTCACTTGTGTGGGAGTAAAAGCCCCAGGGTTCGGTGACAGAAGAAAAGAAATGCTCCGTGATATCGCAATTCTTACAGGCGGTCAGGTTATTTCGGAAGAACTCGGTTTAGACCTGAAAGATACTACTATTGAACAATTAGGAAGAGCACATCAAGTCAAGGTTGAAAAAGAGCGTACAATTATAGTCGACGGAGCAGGCAGAAGAGAGGATATCGATGCCAGAATCGCTCAAATTCGCAACCAAATCGAAGACACAACCTCTGAATTCGACCGTGAAAAACTTCAAGAGCGTTTGGCTAAACTTTCCGGCGGAGTAGCCGTAATTAAAGTGGGTGCTGCAACAGAAATAGAAATGAAAGAGAAGAAGCTGCGTATCGAAGATGCTCTGGCAGCAACAAAGGCAGCAGTAGAAGAAGGTGTAGTCGCAGGAGGAGGAATCGCTCTTATTAACGCTATACCTGAGGTTGAAAAGGTAGTCAGCTCTTCTGATGGAGACGAAAAAACAGGTGCCGCCATCGTTTTAAGAGCACTTGAGGAACCTCTTCGTCAGATAGCAGCAAATGCAGGTCTTGAGGGCTCAGTCATCCTTCAAAACGTACTGAGTGCAAACAAAATCGGATATGGTTACAATGCAGCTAACAATCAATATGGCGATATGATATCAAATGGTATTGTCGATCCTACCAAAGTAACACGTTCAGCCCTCCAGAATGCAGCCTCTGTGGCAAGCATGGTTCTGACAACGGAATCACTCGTTGCGGACAAAAAAGAACCTCAAAATAACAATCAAAATATGCCTGCAGACCCGGGTATGGGTGGAATGTATTAACCTTAATAAGCCATTGGATAAAACAATTGCCGCTTTCGCTTCAGAAGGCGGTGATTTTTATATGACCTTTTATAAGTATTTTTAGCCCGCTCTTAAAAAATTAACACTTCAAATCCGGATTTCTCACTGCCTATGGACGATTTTTGATATTTAGTTGTGTGCGTAAAATCTAACACAGCAAACAGCACGGAGACAAAAAGACAAAATAAACTTTCTGTTTCCGTGTTTTTAGCCCCTTTTTAGGTCAATCAATAAAATTAAGTTTTATCCCCTAAAAATCAGCTGCCTGATGAGTCCGGTTGATCCAGCGTGTACTCGTACGTAAAAACGTAATTGGCGTTATTGCTATTTCCCGAAATTTGTGGTACATAGCTTTGGTCGGAGCCGGTATCTGTAAAAATAGTGGGTGTAATTTGATCCAAATATATAAGTCCTTGATCCGGGATATCCGCTATATCTGCACAGCAGCCACAAAAGCACCTCCCTAACCAATATAAAATTTGGGCTATAATTTCCGGTTTCACTTATCTCACCTCGCTCCACTGAATTTATTATATTACGTATACAAAATTAAGTCGATCTAAAATTAACACTCACATAATCTTGTTTTTTGTCCAAAAGACTTGTAAAAATACCATCTGAGACTAACTCCAATAAAAAAACATCATCCCAATTTATACAAAATTTCAATTCTAAATCACAATATCCTGTGCTATAATTGGTAGCATAAATAACATAAGGAGGCATGTAAAATGCATATATGCACCAAGCCCAAAACCCTGACCTTACGCAAAGTTCTGTGGACTATGGCTTTATTTTATGTCTGTTGGATTGTGGGCTGTATTGCAGGATGGAATAAGGTATTCGACGGTATAAAAGATTTTTATGGTCAAAACTGGTACTCTAATTTTCTGAAAATACTGCTTTGTATCCCTCTTCTCATGCTAATAAAATACTATGAAAAAGATTTGAAATTTAGCTTGAAAAATATGTTTACCGGATTCGATTTGAAATTATTTTC
>CASPLG010000039.1 GCA_949422855.1 uncultured Eubacteriales bacterium
AAGATTATATAAAGGAGATAAAATAAAACTCCTTCGTTTTAATAGACCCGTATTTGTTTTTCTGCTTTCGCAGTACCGTACGAATCCAAAAAGCTATCAGGAGCCTTGTTTATGGAGCTGTCTCAATTCTATAACCTACAAATACCAGATTTACAACCGAATTACTTTGCGTCCTTTAAGATATAAGGCATTCATCTAAGCTCAGATTTATTGAACCACCAAATGCTGCAGCTGCTCGTATGTTATTCTTTAAAATAGTCATCGTTAAGAGCTTCCTCCGCTGATGAGAATTTCTTATCGCCAAGCTTATCTACAAATTTTAAGAATTTATCTACTTCACTCCCCGGTACTATATCTTTTTTTGTATACCACTCATCTAGGTATACGTCAGAGTATTTATCGCTGGGTTCACCATACATATGCAAATCACCATTAGGGTCATAATATGCTTCTTGTAACGTGCACAGACGACCATCCCTCATTTTTATATATTTATAAATGCGGTAGTGCTTACCTCCTGATAACATCATCTTATTCCAATCTCCTCCATTATAAGGACAACGGTAGAACAAATTATAGGACTCCCCCAACGTCACCCAGGAGTAGGACTGTAGAGAAGTGTACCAACGACTAAACAATATTCTACCAAGGCCGGAAAGATTACGAATCATGCTACCGGGATCTTCTGAAATATGACATTCATCAAAATCGATTATTGAGTAAACAATTTTCCCATTGGCATCTTTATGGGCAAATATATTACTGGAATGAAAATCGCCGTGTACCAGTTTATTTTTGTGCAGAGAGACGAGGCCTTCCAGCAGTTGCCGGGCACAAGATTTCAATTCATTATAGTCTACCGTATCATCCGGGGCGACTATCTCTGATTCTTTTAAAGACTCGGCAATTTCCAAGATCCTATCTTTTTTAAGTTTATCAAGATTAATGTCATCTGTTTTATTAAGAAATTCAGACTCAAGGAGTAAAAATCTCCGGTTGTTAGCATCAGGAGGAAAATTCTTCTTCACCTTAGGTATGCAAAGATGCTCACAGTTCAACTTATTTTCTGATATCAATCCCTGAAGGTAATTAATATTTTCAATTGTCTCTTTGTATCTCTCTGAATAGGTTCTAATCACCTTAACTGCCACTTCTTTGCCATCTTCATTTATACATCTATATACTTCTCCGCTTCCTCCTCTACCTATCACAGTCGAACAAGTGTACCCCACCGATTTAAGGAGCTCACAAACTGCATCGGGCTCATTCTGACCTACTTTAGCATGGCTGCACACAGACACGGGAGTAACATTCGAGGAAGCATCAGGTGTCTTATTTCCATCTTCACTTACAATTATATGGTCGCCACAACCCGGCTTAGAGACATCGGGGTTCTGACCTATTTTAGCAGGACTGCACACAGGCACGGGAGTAATATTCGAGGAAGCATCAGGTGTCTTATTTCCATCTTCACTTACAATTATATGGTCGCCACAATCCGGCTTAGAGACATCGGGGTCCTGACCTATCGGATTTTCAATAGGCCTCAAATTCGGCACTTGGATAAATTGGATAAATTGGCGTTCGGAACTAGGTGATGAGTCTGACTCTGAACTGTAGTGAACAATGGAATATTCCATTATTTGATCGTAGCTAGGGGGCAGACTTGGTTCTGAAATAGCTGTGTTATCAGAGTCCTTGGGGTGTTTGGAAGAACCGTCAGGCTTAAATATATATACCAATGTGGGAATAACTATAGCAAGCATACCGGTTACAGCACCCCAAATGGCTAAGTTTTTAGTTGTTGTACTACCCATTATTTTATCTCCTTAGTATCATCATGAATGCATTATAACATACTTAGATTGAAATTACAATAATTAATTTAAATAGCCAACAAAAAGAAGAGATATTATATAATCTCTTCTTAAAACAGTATTTTTTTAGCTTATATCAGAACTGTTGAGTAAGATCCGATTTTAATTCAATTATCTTTTGCTGTCGTAAGTCAGACTTAAATTATCAATTACTTTGCGTCCTCTTTAAAATATTCGTCCTCTAGTGCTTGTTTTGCCGTTATAGGCTTATCTGCAACTAATTTTTTCACAAAATTTAGTAGTTTTTCTACTTCGCTGCCTTTTTCTATGGTTTTTATCGTATAATTTTCCCTATCGTACCATTCGCGTTCGTCATAATAGGCACTCGAAAGTTCCTGTAACATAGTATTAGTACCGTTATAATGGAGACAGCGCATATACTTGTTGATGCGATACTCACGTTTTGACATCGATATCATATCTCCCTCATGCTCAGCAGTGCTTCCCTTAAGAAGTTCTATAATACCACTTACACTTTTACCGATATTGTACATCTGCAAACGGTTATACCACATGGAAATTAGCATGCGTCCAACCTCATAAACGTCCCATTTTTTGCAGTTATTTTCGTCGGAGACCTCTGTGGTATATCTACATTTATCAAAATCAGTTATTGAGTAATTAGTTGTTCCGTCATCACATCTGTGAACAAGTATGTTCCTAAGAGCCATATCACGGTGGTATATGTGGTTTTCGTGCAAAACTTCAAGTCCCTCTAGAATTTGCTTGGCAAAGTTTTTTATTTCGGCATAGTCCACTTCATCATCAGGGGAGTATACATCGTCAAAAACCTTCATAGATTTTTTTTGACTTCGTCTCTTTTTCAATATGGGTGAACCGAAGTAGGTTTCTGCATCTCCGCTATTCGCTAAATCAGATTCAAAAATGGCATATGTTGATTTTTTCCCTGCAGCACCGCCATCAGCACAAGCTGCCTCCACAAATTTAGGAATATTAAGGTGTGCACAGTTGAGTTTACCTTCCTCTTTTAAACTTTGTAATTGATTAATAATATTGATTTCATCACGTATGCTAGGCCTCATAAGAGCAACCCCATTGCCGGTAAAAGCTTGACCAGTCCCGGCAATCTTAACCGCTACATCTCTATTATCTCTCTTACATTTAAACACTGCGCCGTCAGCACCATAACCGAGACCACGCTCAAATTCATAACCCTCACCCTCAAGAAAGTCCTTACAGTCATCATTGTTACGCAGCGGTTTGAGTATATTCTTATATGTGAAAGTAGGGATTGAGATCACCGGGCTAACAGGCATTTCATTTCTACCGGGCAAAGTGAAAGTCAGTGCAGAGTTAGGTGGCAAAGTTACCGGACTAACAGGCATTTTATTTTCACCGGGCAAAGCGGAAGTCAGTGCAGAGTTAGGTGACAAAGTTACCGGACTAACAGTCGTTTTATTTACAACGGGCAAAGCGGAAGCCGGTGCAGGGTTAGGAGGCAAAGTTACCGGACTAACAGGCATTTTATTTTCACCGGGCAAAGCAGAAGCCAGTGCAGAGTTAGGTGGCAAAATCACCGGACTAACAGTCGTTGCACTCTCATCCACCTGCTGCGCCATGTTTTCATGAGAATCAGAGTCAATCAATGTACGGTTTTCGATTCGAGGCTCCAAATTTGAATTTGGAGTAACCGTACTTCCTTGAACTGCAAGATTACCGCTATTTACTGACGATTCGGAGGGGGTATTGTAATTATACCTTAACCACATCAGAGCTGTAAATAACGCAGCAAACCCAACACCACCCGCAATAAGCACTGGAATATTATAGCTATTTTTCATTTTGTTACTCCTTACACGAATACTATGTAAGTATTATAACATAATTTAATTAATAAAGCAATAATTAAATAATAATTGGGAGTGCCACATGGGTATATACTAAGAAAATAAGCCCCGATTAGAAGATATTTTACGATAAACCAACTGCAGCATTTCTATCGGCCTTCCAATGTCATATCACCTTTTGGGGCACTGCCTATATTTTTATTCAACCGCATTCATTTATTAAAGCAACGGCCGATCTGTAAACTCATGCACCTTTTTCCGCTGAGCTTTGCAATTCTACCAATTGGCTTTTATTTAACATTTTCAAGAAGTGCTTAAAGTAAGTATCGCCCTTTACGTCCATTTCTTCCCTGATGGTTTTTCCGCTCCATTGGTTAGTGTTTAATAAAAATCTACTGCTTCTATTTGTGGTAATTACGATTGCTCTTTGCAGGGAAATGAGTCTTTCTATAGTAAAATTAATATCATCTTCATCTAGTATATCGCCTAAACATGCGTTGATATCTTGTGCAGTCAATTCCAAAATTCTATTTGCGGTATTCATGTTCATATGAGGTAAAATAAATGAACCATCGAGGTGCAAAAGTGCGGGGAGATCACGATTTTTCTGTTCTAAATTTTTATAATGGTCAAATGATAAATCATTGTCATAAGCATTGACTCCCATAATTTCTCCCTCATCGGACAACACAATAAAATAATTTGCCACCTCACGGTCTCTTTGTGCGCAAAGTGCATCCAAAACCATCAAATCAGACATATCACGCTGAAATAACGGTGCAATATCTGTTATTTTCATGTTTTTCAGCTGTCTAAATGACACTCCTTTTGCACAATCCAGAATTATCCCTAATTTTTGTGATTTATCCGGAGTAATCAATTTTACGTACCTTGTATTTACAATCAGGTCTGAAAGCCCCAGCAGCTTTGCAATACGCACAGTTGCCAAATTACGTAAAACATGGTTTATTTGAAGGTCACCTATTCTTACATTTCTGTTGGCATTGTACTGGACAAACTCAGCAAAGGCATAATGTATAAACTCAGGCAATACATTTATTCTGAATTCATAAGGCAAATACTCTGTAAAACCTAAAATATCGGTACTCATTTTCTGAGGCGACTTAAGCCACTGTGCAGCTTTTCCGTCACCATAGATTTTCATATGTGCAAACTTATTTAAATTTTCTTCATTTTCAAGGCTCTTTAACATAGCTGCCTGTTCAGATAAATACTCATCCTTAAAATACTCTTTTATAATTCTCTTTGCGGTATCATACAAAGACAATTTTACTTTAGTTTCTTTAAAAAACTTCTTCTGTGCATCGACCTCAACGCAGTACGTATTGTGAGATATCCCACCGTTACGGTTTATATAAAACTTCGCTCCATCAGGAAGTACCACAACCTCCGACGGTTCTATCGCATAAATAAAGCTCATGCAGCTCACAAAAACAATTGTACACAAAAAACTAAAAATTTTCCTCTTAAAATTCACAGGCACTTGTAAAATCCCTTTCACAAAAAAATTAGAATTATTTACTCGCTGGGTATATTTTAACATATAACAAGTGAAAATCAATATTAATATTTTAAAGAATGCACCCTAATCACTCACTTGTGAAAATTTTCCTATTTTTCTTTGTTCATTTTTGTCAAACGATAAAAATAAAACCCAAAAACGTTTCAAGGGAGGATCTCAACTCCCCCTTTGAAATTATCCTAAACAACCGAGCTGTCACCTTAACCCGGTCTTGTAATTTTTTCGGCTGTGCAAATTAATTGCGCTTTCCCTTTTCATTAAGTGTCCTTGTGTGCTCAGCCAAGAAAATCGAAAACAGTTAATCTAGACACTCTCACAGCTTCTACCTCTTATCGACCTTTTATTCACTCCAGTATTTTAAAAAAACTAAAATTTATATACGCTTTATTTCATTTCGTCCAATGCCTTTTTATAGATTTTTGCCGATCCCGCGGCACAAAACAGACTATTTGGCACCAATTTGCATTTTTTCATGTTTTCTGTAAATGCCCTTATTATTTTCTGACTTAAAAAACTTATATATGGATAAGTCACTGAATAACAAGTAAATTTGGAATCAAAAACTCCACGAAATCCACCGGCACCGCTACTGAGAATTCCCGGGTCTTTCCTCAAAATCATTTTTATTTCAGTGGGACTTAAGGAATCTAATCCTTTAACAATCTCCAATTCATCACGTTCAGTTGTCATGCGTGTCTTTGGGAGTTTCCCCGACGCTTCCTCGCTATACTCTTTAAGTTCATTAATTCCTTCACTAAAAGCATCTCCTAAGATATTAAATATACCTTTAAACAAACTTTTAGGCTCTTTTTTGTGAACCGCAGCCTTACCTTTTCCAAAAGCACAACCGGCATCTTTTGCAGCCTTATTAATTACATCCAATTCGCTTAACAAGGCACTTTTACCAATTTTTACATACCACCGTTTATTATCAGCAAGAACCTCCTTAGCAAGATCTGTAATATCAATATCGCCATTACCTGACCTGTAGATTTCAACCAATTTATTTGCCAATTCCTTAGCACACTTATCTCCTAAGCCTGCCATATGAATCACTCCTTTCGTTATGCACTATACCTATAAATGTAATTTAAGTTAATAAAATCATACTATATTTGCTAATAACCAGGTAAATTGTAGTTTAATTTAATAATTCACAGTGTAAAATTTTGTATTTATTATTATTTATCTGCTAATAACTATATATAACACCTAAACGATTAACTTAACCCGGATAATACAAATAAATCGTATATTATCATAGTGCCAGCACATGTATTATATGCAAAAACGAAAGATATTCTTTTGAAAAATATATGTTTTATAAGAATTTTTTTACTCTTCTGTTTTTTGGAGTGATATCTGAATAAACGGCAAGCTTATTTTATTAAAAATCGGTTTTAATGCCCAGTTCATCGAGCTGTTTTTTATCAACGGTTCCCGGAGAATCCGTCATAAGTTCTGCAGAACTTGCCACCTTAGGAAATGCTATAACTTCTCTTATACTTTTGCATTCAAGCATCAGCATAACCAGTCTGTCAAGTCCAAATGCCATTCCTCCGTGTGGCGGTGCACCATATTTAAATGCCTCAAGTAAAAACCCAAAACGTTTTTGAGCTTCTTCTTCGCTGAACCCCAACGCTTTAAACATCTTATCCTGCACCTTTGGGTCATTTATCCGTATAGAACCCCCGCCTATCTCATTACCGTTTAAAACTAAATCATATGCCTTTGCGTAAACTTTATCCGGTGCATTTTCTATATTCTCGATGTCTTCATCTCTCGGGGAGGTAAACGGATGATGTTTTGCAACGTATCTTTTTTCTTCTTCGCTGTACTCGAAAAGAGGAAAATCCACTACCCAAACAAAACATGGTTTGGCATTTTCATCTATAAGACTGAATTTTTCCGCTAATTTGCATCTTAAAATCCCTAAGAGCTCTAAAACGAGACCTCTATTTGTGTCTGCAATAATAAATATTACGTCATTTTCCCCGGCATTCATCATCCGGCGGATTTTTGCTTTCTCCTGCTCTGTAAGGAACTTTTCATAAGTAGATGAAGAAGAGCCATCTTTGTTGATTTTCGTAAAAGCAAGCCCCTTAGCCCCGCATCCTTTCATTTCCTCTGTTAAATTATCTATCTCTTTTCTCGTCAAAAGACTCGCAAGTCGCTTGGCATTTATCCCACAAACAGTTCCTCCGCCCGCTATCGCCCCGGAAAAAACTTTAAATTCACTCTCTTTTACGGCGTCTTCAATGTTCACAAGCTCTAAACCAAAACGTAAATCCGGTTTATCGGAGCCGTATTTTTGCACAGCTTCGTTATATGGCATCCTCTTGAACGGAATGTCTATATCTACATTCAAAACCTCTTTGTAAACCTTCTTCATAAATCCTTCAGCAAGCTGCATAATATCATCGGGGTCTACAAATGACGCCTCTAAATCTATCTGGGTAAATTCGGGTTGTCTGTCGGCACGAAGATCCTCATCACGAAAACATCTTGCTATTTGTATATATCTATCAAACCCTGCGAGCATGGTAAGTTGTTTATAGATTTGCGGTGACTGAGGCAGTGCAAAAAATCTGCCCTTAAAAAGCCTCGACGGAACCAAATAATCTCTGGCACCTTCGGGAGTAGATTTAATTAATATTGGCGTTTCTATCTCTATAAAATCTCTTTGGTAAAAATAGCTTCTGGCAATACTTGTTATTTTATGACGCAGCATGATTTTCTGTTTTACCTCGTGGTTTCTGAGCTCTAAATAGCGGTATTTAAGACGTGTTTCTTCATTTACGCCGGATACTTTAGAAATCTCAAACGGAGTGGTCTGAGCTCTTGACAAAACGGTAATATTTTTAACCTCTACTTCGATATCCCCGGTAGGAATATCTTTATTTTTAGAAGACCTTTCACGCACCACCCCATCTGCCTCAATGACGTCCTCAGCATGTATACCGTGGGCGACATCAAAAATATTGTCACTCGCAGTGCTGTCCACCGCTAACTGTATAATCCCCGACCTGTCACGCAAATCAATAAAAACCAGTTTCCCCATCTCACGCTTTTTCTGTACCCATCCATAGAGCTTAACTGCCCTGCCGACATCCTTAATACTAAACGCAGCACAATATCCACTGCGATTAAATTTTCCCATCTTGCACCCTCCCTTGGATTAATTTTATTTTATCTGACCCTCTGTCTGACTTTGTGCCCGATTCTCTGCCTGATTTTTCGCCTGATTCTCTGCCTGATTTTCTACCTGATTTTTCGCCGGATTTTCTGCCTGACTTTCTACCTGATTTTTCGCCTGATTCTCTGCCTGATTTTCTGTCTGACTTTCTATCTGATTCTCTGCCCGATTTTCTGTCTGATTTTTCGCCTGATTCTCTGCCCGATTTTCTGTCTGATTTTCTATCTGACTTACTGCAGTTTTGTCCAGTTCCTCTCTTAAGCGGAGAAAATTTTCCACAAAATTATCATCTATGACTATTTCGGCGGTCTGACCCGACGCCATATTCTTTAGAAGTGCCTTTTTATCCTCCATCTCTTTTGCACCTATGACAATCGTATATAACGCTTTAATTTTATTGGCATATTTCATCTGTGGTTTTATGAACCGTCCGACTAAATCAAGTTCTGCCCTAATGCCGACTTTTCTGAGGTTATGTGAGATTTTTACAGCTTCTCTTCGTGCAGGACCTCCAAGCGGAGCAATATATATTTCACACGGTTTATTTTCAGGGAACTTGGCACCTTGTTTTTTCATGACTTCCAGAAGTCTCTCCATACCTATCCCCAGCCCGACGGAATTTATCTTCACCCCGCCGATTTCCTTTGATAGATTGTTATATCTGCCGCCGCCGCAAATCGCAAGAGGTTCTGCGCCGCTGTCATCGATAAATTCAAAAACGGTTCTCGAGTAATAGTCAAGACCTCTGAACAGATGCGGATTAACGGTTAGATCTATACCGCATTCATCGATATAATTTTTTAGGAACTGAAAGTGGTCAGCACAATCTCTGCAAAGATATCTGAGTGAGAGAGGTGCAAATCTGATTACTTTTTTGCACGATTCGTTTTTGCAGTCAAATATCCTAACAGGGTTTCTTTCCACACGGCTCTGACACGTTTCACATAGTAAATGTTTATTCAGCTCAAAAAATTTTTTCACCAAGGCAAAATATCTGTCCCGACACCCCTCACAGCATATCGCATTGATTTCAAGACGTATATTTTTAAGTCCCAGTCTCTCAAAAATAGAATTTCCTAAATCTATAATTTCAGCATCAGCCATAGTTGCATTCCCGCCTATTATTTCCAGTCCAAACTGGTAGAATTCACGATATCTCCCAGACTGAGGCTTTTCATAGCGGTAACACGACGATATATACATTAGTTTCAAAGGCAAAACCTGATTATGCATACCGGTTTCAAGGACTGCTCTGACTACACCGGCGGTTCCTTCCGGACGAAGAGAAACATCTCTTCCGCCTTTGTCGTTGAATGTATACATTTCCTTCTCGACAATATCACTGGTTTCCCCCGTTGCACGTTTAAATAAATCTGTTAATTCCACAGCCGGAGTGCGTATAACTCTAAAACCATATAGTTTGGCTTGTTCCTTCATAACTTTTTCGATATACTCCCATTTTTCGGACTCCCCCGGTATAATATCCTGCATTCCTCTAAGCCGACTTGCTATAAGTTTCATCCTTTTACCCTCCACTACAAAAATTACCCCCGTTATAAGACTTAAAACGGAGGATTTATCTCTTCAGAAAACAATCATTTTAAAACAAAGGTCTGCCAATATTTCTCCAGTCTAAGTCTCCTCTTTCGAGACCGTGAATCAGAACTTCCGCGGTTGCTATATTGGTAGCCAGCGGTACGGTATGCACATCACAGAGCCTGAGCATATCGTTTTCTTCCGGTCCCATCAATTCCGGATGATTACCGTCACGGAAAAACACGAGCATATCAACTTCTCCACAAGAGATTCTTGCGGATATCTGCTGACAACCCCCCTGTTCTATACTTAAAAAATTTACAACCCTAAGCCCTGTAGCCTCAGAAACTATCTTACCAGTGGTGGCCGTAGCACACAGCTTATGACGGCTCAATACCCCGCAATAAGCTATACAAAATCTTACCATCAGTTCCTTTTTGGAATCCTGGGCAATTAAGGCAATATTCATCTGCACTTCCTCCTAATTTCAGCAAAAACTTTTTAAAACATTCTCCATTTCAAACCATCAGAACCGAAAACCCTCTGTAATAAAGGGTTTATCCTCTTTAAAAATGACAATTGGCACACATTTCTAGTATTCTAACACATCAAATTTCGATAGTCAAATTTTTTATTTAAATCC
>CASPLG010000040.1 GCA_949422855.1 uncultured Eubacteriales bacterium
TCTTATCACAACGCCCTCCGCTTTGTCAACCACTTTTTTATATTTTATGGTTTTTCACAATTAATTCATAGTATTCACTGTAAAAATTATTGATTTCCTTACAAAAAACGATGGTTCACAAAGAATACCGGCATATTTAATAGATGTTGTTGCCATCCCCATTAAATCGTACTATAATAGTCGACAGATGAGTATTTACAAAAGATTTGTTTATTCCTTTGATACCGGGCGACACAAAATTTTGCAGATTGGAGAGAAAATTATTATGAAGAAGGCCATTATTACAGTTTTAGGGAAAGATAAGGTAGGTATAATTGCTGCTGTATGCAGTTATTTAGCGGATTGCAACATAAATATATGTGATATTTCTCAAACTATTGTAGATGATTATTTTAATATGATGATGATTGTGGATATATCGAACGCATCGAAAACTTTTAAAGATATATCCACCGGACTAGAGCAGGTCGGTAAAAAAACAGACCTTTTGATAAAAATTCAGAAGGAAGAGATTTTCACCAGCATGCATGAGCTTTAAATCCACGGCGATAACCACGAATGTACCTTATATAGAGGTGTGAAATTAACTTTGCAGAGAGGATATGAACTTAATAAAATGATAAATATACATGATGTCAGCGAAACCAACAAGATGATACAAAATGAAAAGCTCGATATTCGTACAATTACACTTGGTCTTAATCTTCTGGACTGCGTGGACGGCGATTTAGACAAGTTAAACCAAAATATTTATGATAAGATTACCTCCACGGCTGAAAACCTGGTTAAAACAGGACAAGACCTTGAAAGAGAATACGGTATTCCCATTGTAAATAAAAGAATTTCGGTAACCCCGATAGCCCTTGTGGGAGGGGCTGCGTGCAAGGGGGCAGAAGATTTTTTAAGTATTGCCAAAACTCTGGACAGAGCCGCAAAAGAACTGGGGATAGATTTTATAGGCGGATATTCCGCTTTGGTAAACAAGGGCATGACTAAAGCTGATAGGGATTTAATCATCTCCATACCGGAGGCTCTGTCAGAAACGGATTTCGTTTGCAGTTCGATAAACATCGGCTCTACAAAATCGGGGCTGAATATGGATGCAGTAAAAATCATGGGAGAAGTAATTAAAGAGACGGCTTATAAAACAAAAGAAAACGATTCAATAGGCTGTGCAAAACTGGTTGTATTTTGCAATGCACCGGATGACAATCCATTTATGGCGGGAGCTTTTCATGGTGTGACCGAGCCCGATGCTGTAATTAACGTTGGAATAAGCGGTCCCGGAGTGGTAAACTCTGCGTTGAGCGGTCATAAACAGTCGAATTTCGAAGAGGTGTGCGAAATTATCAAGAAGACGTCCTTTAAGATATCCAGGGTTGGACAGATGATTGCAAAGGAAGCTTCTAAACGTATGAATATTCCTTTTGGCATAGTAGACCTTTCTCTGGCACCCACCCCTCAGGAAAATGACAGTGTAGCCGAGATTCTGGAGAGTCTGGGTCTCGAAAGGACAGGTGCTCCCGGTACGACTGCCGCACTTGCCATTTTAAATGACCAGGTTAAAAAAGGAGGCATAATGGCTGCTTCATATGTAGGAGGACTCAGCGGTGCATTTATACCCGTAAGTGAGGATAAAGGTATGATTGAAGCCGTTAATATCGGGGCTTTGAACATAGAAAAACTGGAGGCCATGACTTGTGTTTGTTCCGTGGGGCTGGATATGATAGCTATTCCCGGTGACACGCCTCCCTCAACAATATCGGGAATTATTGCAGATGAAGCTGCAATAGGTATGATAAACCAAAAAACAACCGCTGTTAGGGTAATCCCCGTACACGGCAAAACAGTTGGTGATACCGCACGTTTTGGCGGACTTTTGGGTCACGCTCCCATCATCCCCGTAAATACTTACTCCTGCAAAGGTTTTGTCGACAGAGGCGGAAGAATCCCTGCTCCGGTGCATAGCTTTAAAAATTAGCAGACCCATGGCAATTAATGCAATTAGTCCCCCATCCATATTTCATATCCAGTAGGAATCACAGCACTGTTAGCTGTGATTTTTTATAAATTATCTTAAAATTACACACCTATATAAATTAATACTTGACATTCTATATGTGCATATATTATAATTATCATGGCGATGTTACAAATATAAATATGCAAATAGCACTAAGCCTGTTAACGAGTTTGTCTAAGAACAACTCAAATTTGAGTGGAGTTTGTAATACGCTAAAACATCATTATTTTATAGAAAGGGAGATGTGAATTATGCGTAGACCTGAAAATCTTACCGGCTGGAGTGTATCAAAAAAATTTGTGGATTTGAATAAAAAAGATCTCGTAATAGTAAAAAATCCGGCAAATGACGCTCCTAACAATTTACTCTACATTACTAAAAAAGAGTATGATGACTATAAAAGAACCGGTTCCGGTCCGGTAGCGTGCAACAGCAAGTATAGAGAGCTTTGCAGTAATTTTGTCGTTTTTTATAGCAGAGCTGCGGCTCAGATTGAGACGGAACAAATTAACAGCAAATTCGTGGCACTGGATTTTGGTCGCAAAAAAATCGTCCATATGGACGATGATGATGTCCCCGCGAAGCTTAGGAAGGTTTATGATGAAGGTAACGAGAAGCAAATATTAGCTGATGCTCAGAAAAAATTCCCATCGAAGGGAGTTGTAATGACCCATGGTGAATTTTTTGACTTGCTTACTAAGTCAAAATATCCCTCTGTAACTCCGTTCGTTCAATTTATAAAAGACCTATTGGTAGACAAAAACTATAAGCCGTCAGAACCGGCAAAGTCAACAGATCCCGTAGATGTTTCTGAATTGTTTGACGAAGATTAGGCCTATTAGGATAAGTTATTCATAGACCGTGCGCAGCAGTATTTGCTGGAAAGCAGGGTTTCGGACGATGCATTTCTAAGAAATTCCAAAAAGGTTCAATAAGCACTTGTTATAAACGCTCTCAGAAATCTCATTTAGTATACAGTCGTAAGGATTTCTGCTTTTTAGCACGGTTGATTATGATTAGTTCTAATGCCCGCTACATATTTGGTGAAAATCGTGGCACTGTTAGCTGTGATTTTTTATAAATTATCTTAGGATTATCACGTGATATAAATTAATACTTGACATTTTATATGTGAATATATTATAATTAGTATGGCTATATTGCAAATATAAATATGCAAATATCACCAAGCCTATTAGCGAGTTCGCCTAAGAATTCTTACCGCACTAAAGTTTGTAATACGATAAAATATCATTATTGTAGAAAGGAAGATGTGAATTATGTCTAGAGTTCACAAAATGACAGGTTGGAGCGTATCCAAAAAATACGCTGATTTGTTCAAAAAAAATATTGTGGCAGTAAAAAATCCGGCAAATGATGATGCTAAGAATTTACTCTATATTACCAAAAAAGAGCATGATAACTATGTAAAAACAGGCGTGTGTCCAGAGGCCACCAAGGAGAGGTTTGTATGCGGTACATTTGTTGTATTTTACAGCAAATCCGCAGATAAGGCTACTAGAGATAGGATTTTTCCAAAGGAGGTAGATCTGGATTTTAGTAGGAAGAAAATAAATTGGGGTATTGATGACGATGGCAATGACGACATCCCTGAGAAGTTTAAAGGGGTTTATGACAAGGATAATGAGAAACAAATATTAGCTGATGCCCAGAAAAAGTTACCGTCAAAGGGAGTTATAGTGACGCATAATGAATTTTTTGATTTGCTCACTAAGTCAAAGTACCCCACCGTCACTCCATACATTCAACTTATAAAAGATGTATTGGCAGATAAGGAGTTTAAGCCGTCAGACCCTGTGGATGTTAGCGAATTGTTTGATTAGCAGCAGCCTAACATAGCAAATTCTTTATTATGGTGTATAGCGGTATTCGTTAGAGACAGAGCTTCACATGAACCAGTCATGAAAAGTTCAAAAAGTACAATAGTTGACAAGATACAAATACATCTTTCAGACTCATTGTATAGGGACTTTGTGGGTGTTTATAGGGGGCTCTGTCTTGCTATAGTTTTAAAATCGGTAAATTTGAACGTTTTTATCCGACTTTTTTAAAAATATTTATTATACCTTAACAACTAATAAATTTTTTACATTAAAACTCGTTTTACATCTTGAATATGATTACTTTTTTTGAGATAATCTAGAGAAATTAATTTTAAGAAGGAAGTTTTAATGTATGTCTGAATCACTTGAAGAACTCAAAAGAATTATGCAAGAAGACCCGGAAAACAAAAAGAAAGTTAGTCCGCAAAAATGGGCGGGATTTGTCGAGAGTACAGTCGTAAATTTCTTCGATGAACATAATGTTGAGAAACTCTCAATCGAGGATGGCAATGGAAATAAAGCAAAACTTGCCAGGACAAAAGATAACGGAATTAAAATTGAGTATTCCTCAACGGTTCTGATGTAAGAAAGCGGAAAAAAAGCGGGAAAAAGGATATTGTTCAAAAAGTTCAAAGAGGGAGCTGTGCTATGACTTCCTTTTTGAATTTTTATTGTCACAGCAAAAAGAGGGAAACCTGCAGCAGACAAATCACACTGCATGAGAATCTCCCTCTCTACTATAATCGTTGTGTGTACCCTGACCAAAATATTTGATAAGCTAAAATCTCTTGGATTTAATTAAAATATCTGTGCCAGGTTTCGCCACCGTTAGCGCGGTTGTCGTAACCACCGTTAACATTCAGCTCTAATCCCAAAATAGTTCCGTCATATCCATAATAAATATCCGCTTCTTCCCACGAGTGTCCCTTGATTCTGTTGTAACTTCCATCATTACGGGACTCCAACTGCTGGATATATGATCTTTCATCGTTGGCATCATACAGTAAAGTCAGGTCTCTTGGCTCAAGATCCCCCTCATATCTTCTCTGTGGCGCAACCCAAAAACAGTACCTAGCCTTATCAGACATCATTGCAACCAGATTAACTTTTTTTCTCCTAAGCTCATCCGCGCTCCAGCCCAGACGTCTACCCTCTTCTTCTAAAGATGCAACCGCACCGTTTACATTGTTGTTCAATAGGGCGTTTGCGTCGTGATAAATCCGGCTAGACCCGCTCAGCTCAATAACGGTAGCTTCCGGTGCTTCCTCATTTCGACCATTGTTGTTTGGCATCTCAACCGCTATATTATTATGAGCCTGAGCAGACCCATTTAACTCTGCAGATCCGGCCAACTCGGCAGAAACCGTCGGCGTTTCCTCATTCCTTGCATTCTCATTTAACAAACCCACCACCTCATGATAGGCTGCCTGACCAGATCCACCTAACTCTGAGGGTCCACCTAATCCGGTAACAGAAACTGCCGTAGAATATCCTCCTAAGTCATCAAGATCCTTTTGCTCCAATTGATGCGTATCCCTATTTACATGTACCTCTGAATTGTCCGAACTGGATCTCTTCCAGATACCGCCGCTCAATGCCAAAGAGACAAGCATAAGTGCGCATCTAAACGGAACCGGCGTACTAATAACCATAATCACACTCTCCTATTAAAAAATATTCTCCCTTAGATTATAGCAATATTTAAAAAAATTGTCAATATATAAAATATATAGGAACTGCCACGTGCGTAGATATTAAGAAATTTAAATATGTAAAATAATTTTTATTAAGCCCGCATTTGAAGGTGTTTTGCGCTAAACAAACCGCAGTATTTCCATTGGTTTTTTCAAGTATCATACCATCTTTTGGGGCACTCCTTAATATAAAGCGGAGTATCCAAGAGGGAGATAATATGATATAATAAAGGGTGCCGATAAAGTTAAAATACCCGGGATTCAGCAACAAGGATATATGGAAAGCCACCGGTAAAATATCGATATCAGCTGCAGAGGATGCCGAAGGAAGTTCGTAAGACAATTAAACTACGATTACTTTTAATTTAGGCACTTCCAAAATACAATTAAATGTTGACAGTGCTACATATTTATGTTAATATAATACTGTGAAGGTATATAGTTGAGTAAAATTAAGAAAAGGAGTAGAGGTTTATGGGACTTGGTCAAAGTTTTGTTGAGTTCGTGTTAGGAGGGGGAGTTATACTGAGCACAGCTCTTATCGGTAACAAGTTAATAACCGGTGAGTGGACTCTAGTAATCCCGGAGAGATACGGCTTTGCAAGGAATCTTGTGAATATAGATGGTGTTATTGACGACGGGGAAATTAAAGATCTTAAAATGCAAGTTGAGTATTCGGGCAATAGGCCAATAGAGGACGTGATGAATGATATCAGAAAAGATAATTTCATTCCCGAAGGTATTGATAAACCGGCAGTTAAGCCGTTTTGGGACTCTAGTTATCCCATATACATAGATAATAAAAACAATGAGCTAGTGGCTAATAAGGAGGCAAGTGATTATAGTTCAGATGAGATAGATAAATTACCTAAGGCCAGTGAGCTGCTTGCCTTTGTAGATAGAAAAATTCAAACCGGCGAATATCTGAATGATTTGGAAAGGGAATTTTATCATAATACCAGAATGATCTTGTATTTTGAGAAGTTCATACTCGATGGTGAGGCAAAAAAGAGAGATGTAAAGCCACACGCAGAGCCACATAACGATAATAATAACAACAACGATAATAATAACAACAACAACTACAATTAGGATGGCGGTAGCGGCTGCTGTCTGTCAGCAGCGGGAATAGCGTGCTATTATTTCGGTCTTGTAGGACTACGGGTAAAAAATAAAAAAATAATTTGACTAAAAAGGAGTAGAGATTTATGGTAGCTGGGCAAGTATTTATAATGAGCCTTTCAGTAATATCAGGTGCTGTTGTGGGTTACAACAAATGGAAGTATGGTGAATGGGCTTTTTGGGTACCGGGTAAGGCCGTGATGGAGGATAAAATTGCAAGGACTTATGAGAAAGTTAATAGAGAAATAGATGGTTTTACTGAGAATTTTGCCAAAAAATCTGAGGATGAGAAAAAGGCATTGATTGAATCCCTTAAAGAGGCATACCAAAAACCGTATGTTTCGACGTATCATAATTCATCTAGCGTCTTTTCCATAGAAGGTAATGAGGTGGTACCGTGTACTGCTGTTTTTGATATGAACAGCAGTGAGCTTGAGGTCTTACCAGTGCCCGGAAAAAAGCTAGCCACGTTTAAAGAAGTTGCTGATTTTGTATTTAAGAAATCTAACGAAGGTAAAGATCTGGAGAAACTAAATGATGTTGAGCAACACATATATAGAGATGTAAACGAAAGATACTATTTTTTCAGCAGGGTGGGTCTTGGAAAGACATTTCAGGATATACTAAAGGGTAGCGCTAAAAATGAAGACATTAGTGTTAAAAATGAGAGCGACAGTGACGACCAAGACATCATCATAGTGGATTATGACTAAGAAGTAATAGATGTTGGAGTATAAAGTTGGGTAATACACGCAGAAAGGAGAGGCTTTAGAAATGAGTCTCTTCTGCGTGAGTGAGTGTATTTTAATAGTTATTTTTTGTGAAATAATAAAATAAATCTTGACATTTGTATTGTGTTGTGTTAAAATCACATTAATAGAATGTAGTATAAGTAGGAAGGAAGAATAGCTTCATGAAATTAAAAATCTTTGCTATGTACGCATCATCAGCAATAGTAGGTTTATTGCTCCTCCAGTATGCACCTCATGGGATCAGAGGGTGGTTGTCACCGGAGGCACCGAAAGAGCCTGTAAATTTCGGTACTCCATTAAGTGACACGGTTAGAAGTGCTTTTTGTGATCCAAGTATGGAGGCATGTTTTTCTCAGCCGGTTGTCATGTATAATGTCTCTGAAAATGAGTCTTGTATCGTAGAAGAGCCCGCCTGGGCATATGACATAGATAAAGAAAAGAATGAGGTCGTTAAAAAAGTTGAACCAACAAGTGAGGAGATAAGCAGGTTGCCATCAATGAGGGAACTGTACGCATTTTTACAACGTAAGCTCGGTGAGGGAAATAGTTTGAACGAAGTTGAGACGGATTTATTCAAGAGGCTGTTCGGCTCGATTAATTGAGCACAAGAGCCTAATAATTAAAGCCAATAATGAAAAGTGTAGATGTGAACATAAAAAAAGAGGCCTGAAAATGGGTCTCTTTTTTGTGTCCAAATAAATTTCAAATTTATCTCGGGCTGCCAAAACAGGGGAATATACGCAATCTTTCGGTGCCTACTGTTTTGCCGGTTGACTCATTAATCTCAAATATAATACATTCCATCTTACAAGGTCCGGAGGCGCCTTGAAATTTTATAGGGAGTTTTTTAGTAAATCTTTCTATTGAAATTTCTTTTCTTATGCCTAAAACCGAGTCTATAACCCCTGTCATACCTACGTCTGTTATGTAGCCTGTGCCGGAAGGAAGGATTACTTCATCTGATGTCTGCACGTGGGTGTGAGTGCCAAACACAGCGGACACTTTTCCATCCGCATAAAATCCCAACGCACGTTTTTCAGCAGTGGCCTCTGCATGAAAATCAATTATTTTTACATTGCAGTCCTGCATTTCGGCAACCGCCTCATCAAACGATTCAAACGGTGATTTCAAGCTTTCCAAAAATACCGTTCCTAAGATATTTGCTACACCGATTTTAATGTTGTTAAATTCAGTTTTACACAGTCCCACCCCGGGGGTCGTTTCTTTGGGATAGTTATTTGGTCTTATAATTTTATCATGGCTATCCAGATACTCTCTTATCTCACGCCTCCCGAACGCATGATTACCCAAAGTTATAACATTTACACCGCTTCTGAACAAATGCTCCGCTGAGAGGATGGTTATACCATTTCCCTCTGCGGAATTTTCTCCGTTAGCAATGACAAAATCTATATTCTTTCTTTCTTTCAGTATTTTTAGCTTGGGCCTCAGAAACTCGCAGCCGCATTTCCCGACAACATCACCAATACACAGAATTTTCATTGCAATCTCCCTCGTGAAATTTCATAGAAGTGAACATTTACTTAGCGTACTCTACCGCCCTGCTTTCTCTTATAATATTTACCTTGACCTGACCCGGATATTCAAGCTCAGATTCGATCTTTTTGCATATGGCTCTGGCAAGTGGAATCATTTTTGTGTCATTTATGAGGTCGGGTTTGACCATTACTCTAACTTCTCTGCCGGCCTGTATTGCATAACAACTGCTCACTCCGGTAAAAGAGGACACTAATGTTTCAAGTTTTTTCAGTCTTCTTATGTAGTTCTCTAAATTTTCACGTCTGGCACCGGGCCTTGCTGCTGAGACGGCATCTGCGGCCTGCAGAATAAACGCTTCAACGGTTTTGGGTTCGATGTCTCCGTGGTGAGCGTGAATAGCGTGAATAACAGCATCACTTTCCCTATATTTTTTTGCAATGTCAATACCTATATCGATATGAGAGCCTTCTATTTCATGGTCGAGAGCCTTTCCTATATCGTGAAGAAGTCCTGCACGCTTGGCTAAGGTAGGGTCAACGCCTAATTCCGAAGCAATCATGCCGCACAGCCGAGAGACTTCAATGCTATGCTGTAAAACATTTTGACCATAACTTGTCCTATACTTCAGCCTACCCAAAATTTTCACCAATTCAGGATGTAAATTATTCACTCTGGCTTCCAGTGCTGCATTATGCCCTGCCTCCCGTATGCCTCTTTCAACGTCTATTCTGGATTTTTCTACTATCTCCTCTATTTTAGCGGGATGTATCCTCCCATCGGCTATTAGACGTTCCAAAGCGACCCTGGCAATTTCTCTTCTTACCGGGTCAAAAGCAGACAGTGTAATAGCTTCCGGCGTGTCGTCTATAATTAAATCTACACCGGTTAAATTTTCTATAGTTCGTATATTTCTTCCTTCCCTTCCTATTATTCTACCCTTCATGTCGTCATTCGGCAGCGGCACAACAGATATAGTTACCTCAGAGACACAATCAGCAGCACATCTTTGAATCGCCACGGACAAAATGTTGCGTGCCTTAACCTCACATTCATCCCTGAGGTTCTGCACATATTCAGTTATTTTGACTGCTTTTTCGTGGGAGAGCTCCTCGTCAAGGTTCTTGAGTAAATAGTCTTTAGCTTGGCGGGCTGTAAACCCTGAAATTTTCTCCAACATATCAAACTGGCTTTTTTTAATTGTTTCAGCTTCTTCCAATTTTTCTGCAGTTTCTTGTTCTTGTTTTTTAATTTCGTCTTCTCTTTTTTCCAGACTTTCTATTTTTTTATCAAAAGTTTCTTCTTTTTGCTGCACTCTTCTTTCTTGACGCTGAACTTCATGTCTCATATCTGAGATTTCTTTTTCCTTTGCAATTCTAAATTTATGTACTTCTTCTTTTCCTTCTAAAATCACCTCTTTTTTTCTTGCTTCGATGGCGGCCTTAGCATCTTCAATCAGCCTTTCAGCCTCTTTTTCTGCTGACTCAATAATCTTTTCGCCTATTTTCTTCCTATAAAACACCCCTCCTGAAAAAGATATTATTATACATAGTAATATCGTTAACATTATAAAAAAAATATCCACTTATGCCCTCATCCTTCCAAAACAATACAAATTTACTTATAAAAAACACTAAAAAATATAAAATTAAACA
>CASPLG010000041.1 GCA_949422855.1 uncultured Eubacteriales bacterium
TTATGATTTTTTAGGACATCTCAGAGGGGAAAATCTTAAAAAGTGTCTTTTTGTTTTTTTAGTTGAATAAGTTTAAAAATTTTAAGCAGTGTGTTATAATAAAATACAGAAGTTTGTTTCTGGTGGATTTTGAAAAACCTGGTTACTGTTAATAGCTAAAAATTGGATATATAAAAATAAAATTGTTACCTTTTGTTTCTTTGTCTGCGCTGTGGTTAGATGTAATTTTTAACAATTATGACCGTAAGAAAAACAACAAATGGGGGAAAAAATGAATAATAAATTTATACTAAGATGCGTTATTTTGATGGTTTGCCTAAGCCAAGGTTCGAGTGTTTTTGCATCTTCGAGTGTAGCGCCTCAAAACAGGGAAAACACTGTGACCAGAACCCCCGCTAAAATTATAAGAGTTCCTTACATAAATCAAAATGAGATTGTTTATGGCTGCGAAGCTGTTAGTTCTACTATGCTGCTCAATACTATGGATATAAAATCTCAGAAAAAGATTTCACAGATTACTATTTAATCCGAAGAGACTGGTATATAGGCAGCGACGGCAAAGTTTATGGACCTGATCCTAATGCAGCATACCCCGGCAATCCCTATGTAGCTAGCGGGAATAACTGCGGATTTGGAAGTTATGCCTGCTCAACTGCAAAATCTATAGATAAAATATTAGATGATTCAAAACACAAAACCAAGGTTACTACAGGAATGAGTTTGGAGGAGCTTGTTGCAAATTACATCGATAGAGGAATTCCTGTCTTAATTTGGGCAACAATGAATATGAAACAGACCAGCCCCGGATTTTCTTGGATCATTAACTACACAGATGAAAATTCCTCATGTAAAAATGGCGATGTGTTTATATGGCCCCGCGGTAAGCATTGCTTAGTGCTGGTAGGGTATGATGATGAAAACTATTACTTTAATGATCCATATGAAAATCATGGCTTGATTGCGTATAAAAAAACTTTGGTGAATCAAAGGTTCTTAGAATTGGGTAAACAGTCGGTTGTTATCCTAAATCGGGAAGAGGTTTCTTGATTTGAATACAGTGGGGGGCATGCAAAAAGCCATCTATATTAATCGCAGCTAAAAAGCTACCATTTAAGTTAATACATAGCACTTTAGCATCTATTTGGTACTTTTAGCTGGGCTTGTAATTTTTTTAGGGTGCATGTATCTTTATTAAACTGCGTTAACTACAGTGTTAAAAACCAGCATTTGGTGATATTTTCAGATATTTTTTATGGTTTGTCCATATTACTTATTGCCAAAGCGCTTGTAACTTCTGTATTTTTGCGGTATATTATAAAATGGCGCAATGCACAAGGGGTAACCCTTAAAAGTATCGAGGCAAAATAACCTAAAACCGACCGGGGTCATTTTTGGTTGGCTTTTCTTTTAGCTGTAGCATTGAGAGACCGGGAAAGTCGATAAGCTCAGTGCCAAAGAGGATGATTTTAAGCTCCTCTGCCGCCTGTTCCGAGCTGTCGGCATAAATGAAAACGGTCTTTTCATGTGCCCGGCGGGAGTGTCACGGACAATCGGCTTTTCCCGAATGTTATCTTACATATTGAAAGAGCTGTCATTTTTCGGGCTTGAGAGGTCACAGAAAACAAGCTGCGTTGCCTTGGTGTCGGCGTGTTCTTCCCAGATACGGGTACACATTATCAATGCAGGAATTGACCTCACCGGTGGCATCGTCTGGCAACATGAGGTCAACCAGCCTCTGGCCAAGTGCCAGTTTCCGCCCGTCATTGGTGATTTTGGGCATATTGTCGATGTTCGGCTCGACTTTCCTTGCCCGTACTTTCTCGGTTCGTCTGGCAGACCCCACCAACACATAATCCTTGATTCCCTTATAAGTGACTTTGCTCTTCGCAGCCGTCAAACCAAGCCCATCCATCATCTGAAGCTCCGCCTCGATACCGTTGGTCTGTATGAGGTTTGGACAATAAACATACCGTCTCCACATGTCCAGTACGCGGGAACATATCAATCGGTATCACTAAACCGGGCAAAAACCCAAATTCTTTAAATTCCTTAATATCCCTTGCCAGTGTGGACGCGTTACAGGAGACATACACAATTTTCTTACAACTCATTCTTGAAATGTCTGCTATAAAGTCTCTATCACATCCCCTTCTTGGGGGATCTAATATAATTACATCCGCATTTCTACCATTATCCTTTATTTTTCCGAACCCCTCGGATGAGTCTGCACAAATAAACCGGACATTGTTTAAGTCATTTATTTTGGCATTGTATATTGCATCTTTCACGGCATCTTTTACTATCTCTACCCCTATAACAGAAAAAACACGTCGTGCCATAGATAACCCTATAGAACCTATACCTGAATATAAATCAATTATTGTCTCATTTCCTTGTAAATTCAAGACTTGCTGAACTTTATTATATAATATCTCTGTCTGAGCATGATTCACCTGATAGAATGCCTTGGAAGATATTTTTAACTTATTATCGCATAGTACGTCGGTAATATAATCTTTTCCATATAGAACTTTATTTTTGTCCCCTAAAATTACATTAGTCCTTTCTGTATTTATATTTATAATTATACTAACAATGTTATTATATTTTTCCTTCAAAATTCGAACTAAAATATCCTTATAAGGCAAGTTTTTGCAGTTTATAACCAGGCATACCAGTATTTCTTTTGTTTCTTTGGCCTGTCTTATGTATATATGCCTTACTATCCCCTTGTGTTTTGCCTCATCATAGGGCTCTATATTATAATAAATCATCCACTGTTTTATCGTCCCGGCTATACTGCTGAAAATTTTTGGATTTAAAATACAATCACTGATAGGTACAACCTCATGACTGTGCAACCTATAAAAGCCCATTATTACATTTCCTGATTTATCCTTCTGCACTGGAAGCTGCATCTTGTTTCTGTACCTTACGGTATCTCGTGCCCCGATTACCGGTTCTATATTTACATCCTTGAGCCCTGCTATCCTTCTAATACACTCTTCTACATGACGCTGTTTTATCTTAAGCTCGGCCTTGTAAGAGATATGCCTGAATACGCACCCCCCGCACTTAGAATATACAGGGCAATCAACGTCTATCCTGTCAGGTGACGGCACGATTATACTCTCAATTTTCGCAAAAGAACACTTTTTTTCTGTTTTTAGTATTCTGACTTTTAAATAGTCTCCCACGGCACTGCCGGGAACAAATATAACCATATTTTCATATCTACCCACACCCTTGCCATCGATAGACACATCAGTAATTTTTATATCTAAAATGTCATTTTTTTTCATATACTACCTCTATATGGAAATCTTTAACGCTCTTTCATAAAGCTCCCTATTAAATTTCTTTTTCATATCCAGGGCTTCGTTTATATCTATATCAACTATCTCACTCTTTTTAACTACTATTACCCTGTTTTCTATCCCCTTAAGTAAAAGTTCTACAGCATAACAACCCATCTCACTGGCTATTACTCTGTCCCTGACCGTTGGAGACCCCCCTCTCTGCACATGTCCAAGTATCGTCGTGCGTGATTCTATCCCCATAATTTTTTGTATTCCCTCGCTGATTTTGGCAATATTCTTAAGCCCTTCTGAAACTATTATAATAAAATGTTTTTTGCCTATTCTTTGTGTGAATTTTATTCTCTCAATAACATCACGTTCCAAATCATACTTAACTTCCGGAACTAATATGGCCGTTGCTCCCACTGCTATACCCGTGTGAAGAGCAATATCTCCGCAGCGCCTGCCCATAACCTCTACTACGCTGCATCTGTCGTGAGATTGGGCGGTATCACGCACCTTATCTATCATTTCCATTGCAGTATTAATTGCAGTATCAAAGCCAACAGTATAGTCACTGCACGCTATATCGTTATCTATAGTTCCGGGTATGCACATGCATGCAATACCAGCCTCGGAAAGAGCTCTCGCTCCTCTGAATGACCCATCCCCACCGATTGCAATGACACAGTCAATCCCTATGTCATTGCATACCTCCACAGCCCTGGAAATACCGTCGGAAGTTTTAAATTCAGGACTTCTGGCTGTATACAAAATGGTTCCGCCACGATGTATTATATCTGAAACCGTACGAAGATTCATCTCAAATATATCCCCGCTAATTAAACCATTATACCCTCTCCTCACGCCCATAACACGTATACCATTTAATATTGATGAGCGTGTTACAGCCCTGATGACCGCATTCATTCCGGGTGCGTCTCCCCCGCTTGTAAGTATCGCTATAGTATTATGCTTCAAAATTAACACCCCGAATTCTTTTCTATATACAAGTATTATTAATATAAATCAGCTAGATAACAGTTTTAATTTTTTACAGCTACATTTTTTTCTCCCACACGATTTCTAAGCTCTTTTATAAGTACATCGTTTAGCTGCACCCAAAGCTTTCTAGGGGCAAGCTTTAGTCTTTTTTCATCCTCGAAAAACATATACACCGGTGTTGAACCTTCAAATATACTCAGAAGTAAAACGGATACATTATATAGCTCACATGAGTTATTTTTAACCCTTATATAAAGTCCGCTTCTATCTGATTTGACCGCCGGTTTGTTCGGTCTGTCTGCATCTGCCAAAGAATTTTCCTCACTCACGTGGCAAACCTGCTCACAAATAATTTTAACATCGCCCTCATCTTCGGATTTTATACTTCCTCTTATTGCAACCACATTTTCTTCCCTTATGTATTTTCCGCATTCGGAAAGGACTCTCGGAAATGCAATAACTTCTACCGTACCGGTTAAATCCTCGACCTTGAGAAATGCCATTGTAGCATTACTTTTTGTAACTTTTAGTTTGACAGACGATATTACTGCTATTAATTTTACCCTTCTCCCGGTATTAGAGCTGTGGTTAAATTTTTCCAATATATCAGATATTTTATTGACATCATTTTTCTCTGTCAGTTTATTATATTCAAGCAGAGGATGACCTGATATATACATTCTGACTATCTCTTTTTCCATGGATAGAAGCTGTGCTCGTGGAAACTCCTCCACAGCCGGAAAGTCAATTTCTTGATTGTCACAGATGCCCACCGTATCAAAAAATCCTATCTGTCCTTCAAGATTCTTCTTTTTTTTGCTCGATAAATCATTTATTACTTTATCTGCCACTGCGAGCATTTGGCGCCTGTTTTGTCCAAACATATCAAGTGCACCGCTTTTAATTAAACTTTCAAGCATCCTTTTGTTAAAATCCTTATCATACATCCTTTTGCAAAAGTCATAGAAAGAAGTAAAATTACCCCCGGATTTTCTCTCGCTTATCATTTTATCAATGAAATTATCCGCTATATTCTTTACTCCTCCTACCCCAAAACGTATTTTATTGCCTGAAACGGTAAAATTTTTCTCACTCTCATTCACACTTGGTCCTAAAACTTCTATTCCCATCCTTCTGCACTCAGATATGTATCCAAAAATTTTATCACTGAAACTAAATACACTGGTCAGGAGAGACGCCATAAATTCATGTGGATATTTGCATTTTAACCAAGCCGTCTGATAGGATATAAATGCGTATGCCGCCGCATGAGATTTATTAAAAGCATATGCCGCAAAGCTCTCCATTTGGGCAAAAATTTCCAGAGCTGTGTCTCTGCTCACTCCTCTTCGTAAACAGCCATCCACTATAACCTTTCCGCCGCTGTCCGTAAGCCCATTTATAAAAATATTTTTCTCTTGCTCCATAACATCTGCCTTCTTCTTGGACATTGCCCTTCTTACAATGTCGGCTCTTCCCGCAGAATATCCGGCAAGCTCTCGAAATATCTGCATAACCTGTTCCTGGTACACAATGCATCCATAGGTAACATCCAATATTTTGGAAAGCTTCGGGTGCAAATAAACTATTTTTTGGGGATTATGCCTATTCTCAATATAGGTCTGTATAGAGTCCATAGGTCCCGGGCGGTAAAGCGAAATAACCGCTATTAAATCTTCTATTTTTTCGGGTTTCAACTGCGTAAGGACGCTTTTCATTCCGGCTGATTCAAATTGAAAAACTCCGTCTGTATCCCCGCTGGAGAGCATCTCAAATACTTCTTTCTCCTCTTCGACACTGTTTATATCAAACTGAGGATTCTTAGACTTAATCATTTTTTCTGTATCGCTTATTACTGTCAATGTCCTAAGTCCTAAGAAATCCATTTTAAGAATGCCTAATTCTTCCAGTAACGTCATAGTATACTGGGCCACTACAGATTCATCATTTTTAGCCAATGGCACATAATCATCCACTCGTTTTTCGGTTATGACAACACCGGCCGCATGAGTCGAAGCATGGCGTGGCATTCCTTCCACTTTTTTTGCCATATCTATAAATTTATGCATATTTTCATCATTATCATATATTTCTCTTAACTCGTGTGACATTTTAAGTGCCTTGTCAATAGTCATCCCGAGCTCCGCCGGTATAAGCTTAGAAATTTTATCCGTCGTTGAATAGGGTATATCCATAGCACGTCCAACATCCTTTATGGCAGCCCTAGCCGCCATTGTTCCGAATGTCACAATTTGAGACACATGGTCTTTACCATATTTTTTTACAACGTAATCTATAACCTCTTGCCTGCGCTCATAGCAAAAATCTATATCAAAGTCCGGCATGCTCACACGTTCCGGATTTAAAAACCTTTCAAATATGAGATTATATTTAAGAGGGTCAATTCCTGTTATCCCTATACAATAAGCAGCAAGACTTCCCGCTCCCGAACCCCTCCCGGGGCCGACAGGAATTCCCACGGATTTTGCATAGCTTACAAAGTCCTGAACTATCAAGTAATAGTCAACATAGCCCATTGAATTTATAGTAGAGAGCTCATATTCAAGACGGTCTATGACAGAATTATCTACACCTTTACCATATATTCTGTAGAGCCCCTCATAACACCTTTCTCTAAAATATTCAAAATGGTCTTTTCCATCCGGTACCTCAAAATGTGGGAGTTTTGTATTTCCAAACTCAATCTCTACGTTACACATATCCGCAATTTTTTTCGTGTTTTCAACAGCACCCATGTATCCCGAAAATAACTCTTTCATCTCATCTTCGCTCTTTACATAGAACTGGTCTGATGAAAATTCCATAGAATTCTCATCATTTATGGTACGGTTAGTCTGTATACATAAAAGAACTTTATGCATATAAGCATCATCACTGTTTAAATAATGACAGTCGTTCGTCGCAACAAGTGGGGTCCCTGTCTCTTCCGAGATTTTTGCGAGCTTCGGATTTATATATTTCTGTTGCGGTATACCGTGGTCTTGGACCTCCAGATAAAAATTCCCTTTTCCAAAAATCTCCTCATACTCAAGTACGGCGTTTTTTGCCCCGACATAATCGTCTGCCTCAAGGTATCTGGGGATTTCTCCTGCCAGGCAAGCTGATAACGCAATGAGTCCTTTATTGTATTTTCTAAGCAAATCTTTATCCACTCTGGGTTTGCCATAAAAACCTGATATCCAAGCCTCTGAAACAAGCTTTATTAAATTTTGATACCCTTCATTGTTTTTGCACAGTAAAACCAAATGGTAGCTGTTTCTATCAAACCCACTCACACGGTCAAATCGGGTTCTTCTCGCAACATACACCTCGCAACCAATTATGGGCTTTATTCCTTCCTTTTTCGCCTGCTTATAAAACTCTATTATACCGTACATTACTCCGTGATCCGTCACAGCAACACAATCCTGCCCAAGCGACTTTACCTTAGCAATAAGCTCTTTTATTTTGCACGCCCCGTCGAGTAGACTATACTCACTGTGCAGATGAAGATGCGCAAACCCAGACATTTTATTTCTCCTTAACTAACATCATTTTGTAAATATTTTTTGTATATACCTTGCCATAGCAAGTTCCTCGTTGGCCGCTATAACAAATACTTCAACAGCTGATTTGGGTGAAGATATCTTCCCGCATTTTCCGAAAATCATTTCTCTATTCACTTTTTTGTCCAGCTCAACTCCCATGAATGAAAGACTCTCACAAACATTTTCCCTGTGTCCCCACTGATTTTCACCTATGCCTGCCGTAAATACTATTGCATCACAGCCATTCATGGCCGCAGCATATGCCCCTATGTATTTAATAATCTGATAGTCAAACATTTCCTGAGACAGGGCTGATCTCTCATCCCCGTTTTTGGCTGATTCCAAAACCTCTCTATCGTCATTTGATACACCTGATATCCCCAAAAATCCCGATTCCTTATTTAATATGCTATCCATTTTTTCCGGGCTTAAATTCTCCTTTTCTTCTATGAAAGTCACAATAGACGGGTCAAGAGAACCACACCTCGTACCCATTATAAGCCCGTCAAGCGGGGTAAATCCCATACTGGTGTCTACTGCCTTTCCTCTGTCAATCGCTGTAATTGATGAACCATTTCCCAAATGACACGTGATAATTTTTAGATCTTCGATTTTTTGGTTCATAATCTCAGCACACTTTTCCCCCACAAATTTATGCGACGTACCATGAAACCCGTATTTACGTATATTATACTTCTCATAATATCTGTAGGGCAATCCATACATATATGCTTTTTGCGGCATGCCGAAATAAAAAGAAGTATCAAACACTGCTGCCTGGGATATTTTATCTCCAAAAAGCTCCCTGCATATAAGTATAACATTTAAATTAGCTTGATTATGGAGCGGTGCTAAGACAATTAAATCTCTTATCTTTTCTATTACGTCATCGTCAATTAAAACAGCATCTTTAAAATACTCTCCACCATGGACAACTCTATGTCCTATAACTGAAACTTCACTAAAGTCCTTAATTACACCATACTTACTATCTGTTATAATTTCTTTTATATGGTACACTGCATCCTTATGATCAACCAATTCATCATACTGCCTTATAAATTCCACTCCTGCAAATGACCTACTTCTTATCAACGATTTCCGGGAGTTTATTTTCTCACATGTCCCTTTAATCAAAACCTTCTCACAAACCATATCTATAACTTGGAATTTAAGCGACGAGCTTCCTGCATTAAGCAAAAGTATAATCAAATTCACACCACCCAAATAAAACAATTATTATGCTTTAAGAAGTGATAATATTATGCCCGGTTTGTACAAACAAGCATTGTTAAAATCCCCTTAATGCGCAACTTCCGAGGTGCGTTTTTCTCTTAAATATGAAGCCTCTAAATCAGCCATATGAAGCTTTACTGCCAGCGGAAACTTTTCAAATGCCAAACTCATAGAAAATCCTCCGCCTTTTACAGAGTCGTCAAATCCCCCCATATGCCACCGTATAGCCATAGCCTCTGATGTTTTCAAACGCATGAATCTTTCAATCAAAAAAACTGATTTTTCTCCATGACCATATGGAAAACTGTCCTCAATCATGTAAAAAGGTTGTTTTTCCCATACACCCGTAACTTCATTTTTCACATTCCTAGTTGTTAATTTGTAAAATTGAGCCTTACACAAATCGTGTAAAAGTCCGCATATCGCAAAACTTTCGGCACTATCGGTCTCACTGTCAAAATATCTTTCATTTAAGACCTTATAAACATTTAAGCTATGTAAAAGCAATCCTCCTTCACATGCACAGTGATACTTTGCACTTGCGGGTGCAGTGAAAAAATCAGTTGTAGGCAGCCATTTCAGCAAGTCGTCGGAACCTGCTCTCTTTATATTTTTCTTGTAAATATTTATAAACTCATCTTTTAAGTTCATATTTCTCCCCCATGTTAAATTTTTATATGAAAGATAATATAATTATATCCTTAAAAGGTGTAGACTGTCAATCTTTTTAAAAAACTAAAATGTAAAACTATTCTCAAATTAGGTAGTTAATAATTAAACAAAATCTTGGGAATATACCTTCCAGCCTATACTAAGAAGTAGCCTTGTAAAATATTCTGTTTTAAAATTTTGTATGGCGAATTACAAGTATATATCTTTAATCCAAATATAACATTTATTTGCCAAAATTTCTTATATTTTATTCTATTTATGTGGTATAATTGTACCTAACATCTATAGAAGGAGTGATTGCAATGAGAGAAAAAAGTAATTCCGCATTTATTGTACTCGTCGCGGGAATAATTACTGCTGTAATAACAATAATGTCTCTGTCTATAACATTATTCGTGATTATGGATAAGAAAAGAAAGAAAAAAGAAGAAAAAGAATTAGAGGATTACCTAGAAACTTCCATACAATAGCTATAAAGTAATTAATAATAAGGGCATTGTATCACCGAAAATACCTGCTAATTTTACTAGGCAAGGTAAATGGGTGATACTTCTTTATTTTAATAAAAAATATTAAGTAACATTTTAGCAGTCTACACTGCTGTTTTTTATTCAAAAAAGAAATAAAAAATTTTTCCTG
>CASPLG010000042.1 GCA_949422855.1 uncultured Eubacteriales bacterium
TGCAAGCGGTTATCCTATATCCATAATGGGCTTTTGCAAACCGTACATGAGGGCGAAAACATGAAAAGGATAGGCGGAAATATTCAAGCTATCGTTCAAATGAAGGGGACAACAAGAAATGATTTGGGCGAAACGGTAAACGAATTTAAAGATTTAAAAACTATACTGGGTTACTTAGACTATATGAGCGGCGAAAGCACGTTTGCGAGGTACAACGCTAAGCTTGAGGATACCACTCATATTTTTTTATGTGATTATACAGAACTTCCGGAGGAAAACGAAATGAGGCTTTTAATCAAGAACAAACCTTATGAAGTAAAGCTAATAGACGTTCCGATGGGAATTAAATACCACATGGAAATATATTTAAGATACGTTGGGAAGTGAATAATGTGGCTACAACGGTTGAAATAAAAGATTATACAGACAAAATACTAGATAGTTTTGATAAAAAGACAAACGCTTTTTTGCTTGAAGTTAAAGACAGTATCGCAAACCAAACCTCCATAAATTCCCCGGTTGATACAGGAAACTTATCAAGAAGCTTTTTAACTGATAGTTTTGTTGATAGGGACGAAAAAACTGCATATATCGGTTCCGGCCTTAAATATTCGATATGGCAAGAATTCGGAACCGGTGAATATGCCCTAAAAGGAAACGGAAGAAAGGGAGGCTGGGTTTATAAATCACCTAAAGATGCGAAATTTTACCGAACAAGGGGAGCCAAACCTCAAAGAATGCTGTATAGGGCACTTCTTACAAAAAAACCATTAATTGTGAGCCGGGCTAAAAAAATATTGGGAGAAATAAATAAAAATGGGTGAAAAGGAAGTCTTAAAATGCCTGTATAATGAATTGACAAACCTTGGAATAAATTACTATTACATGATAAATGACAGTGCAGACGTAGCTTATCCATATGTCACAGGTGAATATTACGAGTATGACTACAAGTTTGAGGATGGGAGCACGAGCGGAGAGATCCTACTCGAGTTATGGACAAGAGGAAGTGAAGGTGAACTGCTTGAGGTCAAAGATAAAATAAAAGAAAGGTTCTCTTTCTACCAAAAAACAGCGAAAATAAATGATAAAGTGGTGGGTTTGTCTATAAATTACCTAAATAAAACACCAAGAAGAACACAAGTCGAAGGGCTTAAAAAGATTGAGATAAGACTACAAATAAATTATTGGGAGAGTGAATAAAAATGGCGTTAGCATCACATGGAATTTCAAAAGATTCGGCACAAAATTTACTTTTTAGTGCAGGAGCAATATATAAAAACTTAAAGTATGACTCGACAAAAAACGAGTGGAGCGGGGAGGTTCTAGGAGCAACAAAGGGCGGTATCAAGCTATCTATCACACCGGAATACGTGGATGCCGAAATGGACGGAGCGAGTGTATCAATTGTTGGAACACGAGTAAAGGTGTCAGAGAAAGCAACAATAGAGAGCAGTATGACTGAATTTTCGGAGGGAGTTATAAAAGACAGTTTGCACTTAGAATTAGACGGGAAAGCAAACATAAACGGATATAAAAAATATGTTAGTAAGCGTTCGGTAGAAGAGAAGGATTATTTGGATAATATTGCTTACGTGGGAACGCTTGTTAATGGAAAACAAATTATTGTACTACTTCCAAATGCAATATGTACAAGTGCGTTAGAGATTCAGGGGCAAAACAAAACTCAGGCTACATATACAATAACGTTTGAATGCACTGCAAGATTCACGCAGTCAGATTTAGAGCATTTGCCTTACGAAATTTACTATCCCCAAACTGATGCCGATACGAAAAATCAGGGTGATCCCGGTACAACAAGTCAGAATACAGGAGGTCAGGGCAATACCGACAAGGTAAATCAAGGTACAGATAATAAATAAAATTAAGGAGAAACCAAAATGACGGAGAAAGCATATAAAATTAGACCGCTTGTAGGAAAAGACTTATTCAAAATTTCAAAGTTCATCGATAAATTGGGGGTAAACAGACTTGAGAAAATATTTAGCAATGTCGAACTTATGCAGTGCTTAAATGATGTCATAGACTCTCAGGAAAAGCAAAACATAGCCAAAGTTGGACAAGTACTGACCGCTCTTGCGTCCCTAATAATTGAGTGCTTGTGCGGCATTGAAGAGGAACTCAATGAACTTTTGGAGAGCGTGAGTAATTTAAGCAAGGAAGAGATAAGCGAGTTGCCCATCAAAGAATACGTAGATATGGTAAAAGATTTATTTATGCAAAAGGACTTTGTGGATTTTTTCGGGCATATTTGGGGGCAATTTACC
Source organism: uncultured Eubacteriales bacterium (assembly GCA_949422855.1). Classification (GTDB taxonomy): domain Bacteria; phylum Bacillota; class Clostridia; order Oscillospirales; family Acutalibacteraceae; genus CASPLG01. The sequence continues at coordinate 2,289 of CASPLG010000042.1, forward strand.
CGAGCTCAGACAGCGACCGGGACGGCTTAACTGAATTTATAGGGTTGCTGTATCAAAAATACAGTGACCCTATTTCATTTTTAAATACAGGACATGAAACAGTCGGAATATTTAAGACGGTTTTACAGGTGTATATCGACAAAAATAATCAGCAGCTGTGGGATTTGTACATCCATTTCAAACCCGAACAGAGTTTTATTGATTGGAAAAACTCTATTGGTACAAACAGTACGTCAAACTGCAAGTGCGGCACTCCAACTGCTGAAGAGACAGAGGCAATAATAAACGATGCGGACAGCATTTTAAAGGGATTTACTCCCTCGAAATAAACATAAAAAGGGTGGCGAGGCAGTTGGCAGAGGAAGTTTTAAGTCTGGTAGCAAAGGTATCTCTTGATGATAATAACTTCAAAAATGGACTTAGGAATGTGCAGAGTCAAGCTAGGAATCTTGCGGACAACGTGAAAAATGTGTTTTCCGGGGTTGGGAACACTATAAAAAATATTGGCAGCACAATGTCGGGTTGGGGCAAGACGGTGTCTGTCGGAATTACAGCACCAATTACAGCCTTGGGAACGATGACAGCCAAGACATCCATTGACTTCTTAAAACTCAAAGAAAACACTAGAACAGCGTTTAAGGTGCTCCTTGGCAATGCGGAAGATGCTGAAAAAATGCTTAAAGACCTTCATTTATTCGCTAAAACAACGCCGTTTTCGTACAGCACGTACCTACAAGCAGGAAAACAGCTCGTTGCAATGGGCGTTTCCGCTAAAGATGCTATTCCTTACCTCGAGGGAATAACAAACGCTGCAATCGCCACAGGGGCAGGACAGGAAGGAATTACGACTTTATCTGAAGCAATAGGAAGAATGTCCTCAAAGGGTAAAATACAGCTTGAAGAATTAAATCGAATGATTGAAATGGGCGTTCCGGCAGTAAAAATTCTAGGGAACGCTTATGGTGTGACCGAAGAAGAAATATATAAAACGATGTCGAGTGGAAAGCTTTGGGCTGATGAAGCTCTCCCAAAGCTCCTAGACGGCATGAATAAGGGAACGAACGGAGTAAACGGCATGACTGCTGCCTACGGCGGACTTGCTACCGAAATGAAAGGTACGCTTGCCGGGGCACTGGACAGCATGAGAAGTAAATTTAGAGACACGTCGGTGGAGTTGTGGAACAGTGAAGAAGCATATCCGGTGTTGCAGAAAATTATAAGAAGTTTCACAAAAACCCTCGAAATACTCCCCAAAGTTTTTGTAGGGTTGACAAGGGTGGTTGTACCTGTATTAACAACAGTAAATGAGAAATTGCAGTCATTCGGAGAGTATCTTGAAAGTGCAGACCCGGGCAAACTCGAGGCGATCGGCAAAGTAATACTTGGTCTTGCGGCTGCAGGACCCATTCTTGTAATTGTAGGGAAATTAACAAGTGCCTTGGGTGGGCTATTTTCGGCAATCGGTACTATTGCAGGGGCTTTGCCCGCTATTGGAAGTATGCTGTCAGCAGTTGCAAGCGTGGGATTCGCTCCAATTCTTATTGCAGTTGGGGCAGTTATTGGAATATTTGTGTTTTTACGTCAAGAATGGGACAGGGTCGTTGCTGTCTTTACGGGATGGGCTGAGAAAACAGGGATTTTGCGGTCTTTCCAAAATTTAAAAGAGCAAGCCCAGAATGTATGGGAAAAGCTTGGAGGATTGAGGGATTTATTTTATATTATCGGCGGTGTTTTGGCTGCAAGCTTAATTCCGGCAGTAGCGGTCTTAATGGGGGTCTTTACCGCTCTGATTAAGACTCTAGACGGTGTTATGAAAATGGTCGGCGGAGTGACTGATGTTTTAGCCGGAGTAGGGCAAATTCTGCTTGGGGTTTTTACGCTTGACGGCGAAAAAATACTCGGTGGTTTTAGGACTCTTTGGGATGGAATAAAAGGCATATTTTTAGGTGCGGTACAGGGTATTTGGAGTTTGGTGAGTGGCTATTTTCAGGGTGTTTGGAGCTTTATTTCAAGTCTGCTCGAAAGTATCGGGATAACTCAGTGGTTATCGAATACCCGGGGCAATATTTCAAAGTGGTTTTCTGAAGTTTTAGCCGGCGTACATCAGTGGGGTAACAATTTATGGGGCAATGTACAAAACTTTTTCGGAAGAGTCGGGCAAGCTGTAACTGCCGGATTTGTGATGTTAGGTTCTGCGATCAGTTCATCAGCCCAAAGCCTCACGACACCGTTTATGCTCATATGGGAAAACTGCAAAAAATATGTACTTGACGCCTTCAATGCGATAAAAAGTTTTTTAGTCAATATTTGGGGCAGCATAACAAGCTCTATTTCATCCTACGCCAACAATATTTATAGTACGCTTCAGAGTGTATTTAACAGCGTCCGTAATGTCGTGACCGGTGTGTTCAATAGTATTTTAAGTTCGGCAACGAGTGTATGGAACAATGTTAAAAATGCTGTTTCTAGTGCGGTAAACAGCGTTCTAAATGTCATACAGAGTCAATTTAATAACATAAAAAATGCCGTCTCTAATGCTTGGAACAGTGTGAAATCCACGACTGCCAACGTTTGGAATAACATAAAAAACTCAATGACACAACCAATGCAAAATGCCTTTAGTGCAGTAAAAAGTTTAATTGATAGAATGAAAGGACTATTTAATTTTTCTTGGAGTTTACCAAAACTGAAACTCCCTCATTTTAAGATAAGTGGCTCATTTAATTTGAATCCGCCATCAGTCCCGAGTTTCGGGATAGATTGGTACAAGGAAGGGGCTATTTTAAACCGGCCTACGATATTCGGACTAAATCCGTTTAGCAATAATTTAATGGTTGGCGGTGAAGCGGGAGCAGAGGCAATTGCACCAATTGATACCCTTCAAGACTACGTCAGACAGGCGGTAAGCAAAAACGAAAGCAGTGACACCTTACGTTCGCTGATGACAGGCATATTTGAATTGTTAAATGAGTATCTGCCGACCATTTCCAAACAGAAACTTGTCCTTGATACAGGGGTAATAGTCGGCGAATTGGCACCGTCTATAGACTACAGCCTAGGCAATATTAATGCTTTAAAAGTTAGGGGGAATTAGATGTATAACAATGTAATATTCACGAGGCTTAGCGACAATGAAAAAATGGAAACTTATACTGATTTTGGACTTCTTCTCTCTCCCTTCAAGCTCGAAATCCCCGCAGCTAAGACGAATTATGTTGATATTGTAGGACGTGACGGAAGTGTTGATTTAACCGAGATTTTGGGATGGGTAAATTATAAAAATCGAGAATTAACCCTTACCTTTACGGTCTGCGGTGGGACAAAAAAGACAGCGGAAATTTATACATTGTTAGCTGCGTTCCTTCATGGGCAAAAAACGAAAATAGTCCTACCTACCTTTGAAGACTACTATTTAATTGGGCGGTGCAAAATCGGGGTATTAGACAGGTCCAAAAAAACCAAGCAAATAACAATAACTGCAGACTGCGAACCGTATAAATACAAGCAGGAATTAACAAAAATCACAGAAACAATCGGAAACCTTCCCTACAAAATAACTTTAAATAACCTAAGTATGCCCACCACACCTACAATTACAACAACAAATAATGTGATTATGAATTTCGAGAACGCAGACTATTCATGGAACGAGGGCGAACATTTAAACACGTCTATCATCCTAAAAGAGGGCGAAAATATCTTTACTTTTAAAGATGAGAGTTCGGGAACGGTAACATTTTCATATCAAGAGGGAACGCTATGAGATACGTTATAAAATGTGATGATTATGTGCTTCATGACAGTCAGAACCGAGTTTTAAAGGTAGGCAATCCCAAGCTCCATCTTGAACTAAATAAAAATGGAACCCTATTTTTTACCATTCACAACAACCACCCTTACTATGGCAGGATAAACAAACTAAAATCTATAATTAATGTGTATCAAGATAATAGAATTATATTTAGGGGAAGGGTTTTGGATGACACAATGGATATCCATAAATCAAGAAATATCGCTGTTGAGGGGGTTAGGGCGTACCTTCTTGACAGTTTTTACCGCCCTTTTGAATATCAAGGCGATATACCGGAGTTTTTGCAAAGTATAATTGACAGCCACAACTCACAGGTTGAAGATTTCCAAAAGTTTAAATTGGGAAATATTACGGTCAAAGACTCCAACAATTATATAAATCGTTCCAGTATTGAGTATTTGTCGAGTTTGGAAGTAATCGAAACCAGATTGATAAAAACTCATGGCGGATATCTAATTGTGAGGTATGAAAATGATGAAAATTACCTTGATTATTTGAAGGATTTTTCGGACACCTCCACACAGGTTATAGAATTTGCGGTTAATCTTGCGAATCTGACCCAAAAAGTAGACGGTACGAGCGTAAAGACAGGAATTATTCCGTTGGGTGCCAAACTTAAGGACAGTGCCGGTAATGAGACTGATGAGAGACTTACTATTAAGAGTGTAAATAATGACAAGGATTATTTAATCGATGAGGAAACTGCAAAAATTTACGGAAAAATATTTGAGGTCGTGACATGGGAGAATGTGACGCTCCCTCAAAATCTGCTCACAAAGGCAAAACAACGTCTAGCTGACAATATTATGTTTTTAATAACGCTTGACGTGTCAGCTATTGATTTAAGCACACTAAACAAGAATATAAATTCCTTTAGGCTTGGCGAATATGTAAGAATTAAAAGTAGTCCGCACGACATAAATAAGATTTATCTGCTTAAAAAATTAAGTATTGACATAGGAAATCCGGCAAAAACACAGATACAGCTAGGTGACAGCTTTAAAAGTCTGACTGATATTAACATTAATCAGGCAAGTAGATCTGATGACTTAATCACCAGAGTCGGCACGATAGAGGCACATTACGTTCCAAACGAACAGCTAACGGGAATAGTCAATGAAAATATCCAAAATAACAGTTTTATTAAGCAGATACCGGAAAATATATTGCTTGAAGTTTCACAAAATTATACAAAACAATCTGATTTTAGCGATTATAAAAACGAGGTTAGTACAAAATTCACGCAGACCGCAACAGACTTTACTATGCAGTTCACAAATCTAGTTGCTCAGATAAACGGTATGGACGGTGAAACAAAACAACAATTCAATGAAATTATAAGGTACATAAGATTTGTTGACGGAAGCATTACTTTAGGACAAGTTGCCAATCCGCTGCTTTTAAAGATTTCACACGACCGCATCTCCTTTATAAATAATAATTTTGAAGTAGCATATATGAACGGAGGAAGGCTTTATATCACAGACGGAGAATTCTTAAATAGCTTGCAGTTAGGGAATTTTATGTTTGAGCCGAGAACAAATGGAAATTTATCTTTTTACAAAAACAGGGGGTAGAATATGGGAACATCAGGTGCAATGTCCACAAGTAATAAATATGTTAAGTACAGCGTTACAGTCAGTACGAATTGGCAGAGCATAGGGGAAAACTATTCGAGTGTAAATGTAAAAGTAAACTTTTGGAGGACAAATAGTGGATATCAGACGTATGGAACCGGAAATTGCTATTGTAAAATCAATGGTACAACATATAGTGCAAATGTAAGCCCCCGTCAAAAAATTACAAATAGCGGAATAACGCTTTTTAATCGTGACGTTGCGGTCGGACACAACGCAGACGGTACTAAATATCTTGATGTTTCAGCTTGGATTAACCTTGATACTCCCTTGTCATCGGATGAACAACATTATGGGGAGTGGCTTGATACAATTCCGAGAGCAAGCAGTGTTTCGAGCATAAGTGGGGATACCATCGGAAGTCCTATAACTGTAAATATAAACAGAGCTTCTGACTCTTTTACACATAAGGTCGATTATGTGAGACCGGATGGAGAACACGTTAGGGTGGGCGAAGACATAGGAACAAGCTGCACCTTTACCCCGTACCTGAGCGATTCTAACTTCATACCAAATTCCACATCGGCAGCGGCAAGAATTTATGTGTATACATACTCCGGCAGTACATATATAGGCAATTCATCAAAAGATTTTACAATCTATGTTCCATCAAGCGTCGTTCCAACGATAAACAGCGTAACTTTAACAGAAAATACGCCGGGAATCGCTGATAAATTTGGATGTTATGTACAGGGAAAAAGTACAATAAAAGGCACTGTTTCGGCAAGTGGAGTATACGGGAGTGCCATAGAAACTTATGAAATACTGATAAATGGGCAATCCTTTAATTCTTCAGAGTTCACGACAAACCCACTCACGGGAAGCGGAGATTGCATAATTAAGATAACAGATTCAAGGGATAGGACAGCGAGCAAGAGCATTTCCTATTCAGTTGTAAGTTATTCAAATCCGACTATAAACAAATTTAATGTTGTGAGGTGTAATCAGGATGGCACGGAAAATGACGTAGGAATGTATGCAAAATATACAGTTAAATCGATTATTTCGGATGTAAATAACAAAAATGACAGGCAAGTTACCGTTATATATATGAGAGTTAGAGACGGCTATTCTGTAGAGGATGTATTAACTACGCAGCATTATTCTTATGATGGTTCGCAGATGTTTGAAGCCGATGTAAACAGTGAATACACAGTTACCCTCAAAGTATCTGATTATTTCGGCTCAACCGAAAGAATGTTGAATCTAGGTACAGCGTTCACACTCCTAGACTTCAATGCAAACGGCAGAGGAATTGCTATTGGTAGGGTGTCGAGCGAAAATTGCTTCCAAGTTGCGATGGATATCAAGCAAAACGACTATTTTAACGGGAGGAGGTGTCAGTATGTTCCGGAAACAGTGGACGGAACGAAAAGTGGGTGGTTCTTAGTTTTACACGGAGAAAATACCCTGCAATATGAGAATTATTCATGCCTTTTAGCGGTTAGCCAAATATATCCTGCCACTTCAAATCAAGCAAGCGGGATAATATCTCTGAATGTTCGTATCGATGACTATAATATGTTTGCGGTAGACTTTAGGATGGTCTGCGGAAATTTGCCACCCGACAGATTTAGGCTTGTTTGCAGCAGCTACACGGATTTCTATCTTTACATAAAAACATTGTCCGGCTGGGAAAAGTATATGGTTGAAGTTTTGAGTGAGGGGAGGGAAATTAGCGGGGCATATTCGCCAATATTTAAGTTTAACAGCAGTAACACCCCGATTTCAGGCGACCCGGGCGGAATACTGCCGGGAATTGGTGAACAACCCACTATTTTGTACAGCAATGATAGTGGAACAACAGAAACCATTCCGTTAAGTCAACCATACACTGATTTTTCTAGGATAGGTGTATATGCTTTGGGGCAGTATGATGTAGCCATGGATTCTACATATGGCGAGATATATACCTCTCTGGAGTACATGACGCTAGCTTGTGTCAGTGGCGAAAAGGACGCTGACGGAGCATATAACTGTACTGTTTGGCGAACCGCAAAAATAAAATTCTCGGAAAACACTATTACTTTTGTAACAAACTGTGCAAGCTCATTTGTTAAGGGGGATGTTGGATATAAAATAGGTACAGATGATGGTTTAAAAATAACACGTGTTGTCGGATATAAATGATGGAGAAATATAAAGATTTTGCCTAACCGGCAGAGTTAGGTATGAAAGATATCAAAAAAATAAGGAGGACATAAAAATGTTCAAAGGGATAGATGTATCAAAATGGAATGGAACAGTAGATTGGAAAAAGGTGAAAAGTTCAGGGATGGATTTTGCAATGATTCGAGACGGGTTCGGCAAAAAATCACCTAATCAGGTTGACAAAAGATTCAAAGAGAATATTGAGGGTGCAAAAAATGCCGGAATAAACGTTGGGGTATATCATTATTCCTATGCAGATTCGGCTCAGGACGGGATAGATGAAGCTCAATTTTGTTTAAAAAATATCGGAGGACATAAGTTAGACTATCCTGTGGTAATTGATGTAGAAGATAAAGAAATGCTAAAGCTCAGTACCCGTCAGAGGACAGATGCTTGTATGGCTTTTTGTAATGAAATTGAGAAAAACGGCTATTATGCAATGGTCTATACGAATAAAAGCTGGCTTGAGAATT
>CASPLG010000043.1 GCA_949422855.1 uncultured Eubacteriales bacterium
TATTGAATTTTTCAGTGTTGTGAAGTACATTGATGTTTGTATAGGGTCTTGTGGTGTATTTGTCCATTCTTTGACTTTTAGTGTGTAGTGGCACTAAAGGTCTTTTTATTTAGTTATGTTTCAGTCGAACTAATCCTATTTTCTTCAAAAAATCTTCTAGGGCTGATGTAGTAGCTCCACTTTTTTTCTCTTTTTACACCATATCCCCACTTAACCCGTCCACTTTTTAGACTATCATAGATGAACCCTTTACTTTTCCCCATCAATTTTGCTGCAACCTCCACGGGTAAATTCTTAAATTTATCGCAGTAAGGAATCTTTTCTTGTGCTTCTTCAAAATAGTCAGCAGGTAATCCCAGCCCCACCGCAATAACTTTTTTCCTTTCCGCCTTCGGTTCGTTTTTACCCGATAAATATTGACTTATAGAATTTTTTCCGATACCCGTTATAGCGGCTAATTTAGCCGCCTTCATTCCCTTTTCCTGCATTGCCTCTTTCAGCATTTTTCCGAACATTCTCATTTCATCCTTTTTGATTCTTAATTTTTAATAGTTTCCGCCTCTGTTAGTACATCCGCCTTTAAGCTATCTATGTAATTTTTATACGCTAGTTTTACCCCAACAACCACACCTTTAATTTTAAGCCGTTCATTTTTAGGGAGACCCTTTAACATATTTGCCAATTCACGTATATCTTCTCTTTCAGACATAATCTTTCACCTCGATTTTCCCATATTGATTGTGCTATTATTATATATCACTTAGATATGATTGTCAAGTCCTATTTTATTGATTTTGAAATTTTTTATTGACACAGCTATTTTAACGTGATAATATTAATCTAGAAAGAAGGTGAACATATTGAATTTGGGTGAACGCATAAAAAAAGTGCGTAAAGAAAAAGACCTCACACAACAAGAATTCGGTGAAAAAATTGGTGTAAAGCAAAATACAATCGCCCTAATTGAATCTGGAAAACGTAATACTTCTGATCAACTGCTATTAGGAATTTGTCGAGAATTTAATGTTTCCGAAGAATGGCTCCGAACCGGAAAGGGCGAAATATTTCAACCGACACCGGAAACAACTGTTGATAAACTTATCCAAGAATTTAAGCTTGACGACTTAGACCGTCAAATTATCGTTGAGTATTTACAGCTATCCGAACAGGACAGAAAAGCTATAAAAAACTATATTCAAAAAGTAACACAGCACACTGTATTAACAGACAAAACAATACACCCACAAAAACTATTAGAACAAGAAGCAGATGAATTTGCAGCAATGGCGCGAGACCAATTTCTCTTGGAAAGAAAAAAGGAATCACAAGTATCATCTGCGAAAGAATCTAGACAGAAGTATATACAGAAAACAACTGCTAATTTTCACCCTCTCACAGACGAAGAAATAGAAAAAGAAGTAGAAGATTATCGGCGTGAACTTATCGAAGAAAAAAGGGCAAGGGAAAAGTTGTCAGCTTCACAGGATTTAAAAGAAGGCTAATTAAGAAATGAAAAATCATATCTACCCTAGATAATAATTTAAGGATGGGTGAGGTTGCAAAATATGAAAGACAAGTTTAATATGACACTCCAGCAAAATATATTCGTAGCTAAGAGAAATATTGTAGACTACATTTTCAAAAGTGCGAATTTAGAGGGAATACATGTTACTTTTCCGGAGACACAGGCTATTTTTGATGGGGTTGGAGTAGAGGGAATTAAAGTTGATGATATTATAAAGATAAATAATCTAAAACGGGCGTGGCAGTTTATGCTGGATACTCTTGATAGGTTAACAGACTTTGATTATTTATGTAGATTAAATATGATTATAGGTAGTGAAGGAAGTATTTACGGAGCAGGGAAAATAAGGGCATATGATGTTAGAATATCGGGAACCAATTGGCAGCCACAAATTCCATTTGAGTATGAAATAAGAAATGAGATGGCAGATATTTTAAATATAAAATCCGCAACAGAAAGAGCGATAACTTTAATGCTTTGGGGCATGCGTAGACAAATATTTATTGATGGCAATAAACGCACCTCAATGATGATAGCCAATAAAGAGATGATTACAAATGGGTGTGGAATTATAAGCATACCAAATGAGGAAATCAAGACTTTCTATGAACTGTTAATCGGGTTTTACGAAACAAACAACATTGAAAAAATTAAAACCTTCGTATATGAAAGCTGCATTGACGGGTGCCAATTTTAAGGAAATTAGGGAATAAAAAAGAGCTCGACCGCTGGCACAGTCGAAACTCAAGTAAATTACATCAGATCAAGGATGAAATGATTATAATCACCACAGTTCTTATTGTAACATTTTCATCCTCAAAAATCAAATAGTAAAGGATGAAAGAATTATGAAGAATCCAAACGGATATGGTTCCGTTGTAAAATTATCGGGGAATAGAAGAAAACCCTTTGCAGTCCGAAAAACAATCGGATTTAACGAAAAGGGTCACCCCATATATCTGAATATTGGATATGCCCCAACTAAGGAAGCCGGATTAATAATGCTTGCTGAGTATAATAAAAGTCCTTGGGACATAGAAACGGATAAAATAACATTTGAAGAACTTTTTAATTTATGGAAAGAAAAAAGACTGCCAAGACTTGGGAAATCGAACCAAAGAGCCTTATGTTCTGCTTATAAGCACTGCGAAAAACTCAAAAAAATGCACTATAATGGGATTAAAGCCTATCACATGCAAGACTGCATTGACAGTTGCGGACGAGGATATTCAACGCAAGGAGCAATTAAGAATCTGTTCGGGCACCTCGACCGCTTTGCAATGGAACTTGATATAATTCTAAGATGTTATTCAGAATTATTAAAGTCTGATCCGATTCCGGAAACGAAAAAACGGATATTTACAGATGAAGAGATTCGAAGAGTATGGGATAATCAGAATTTGCCATACGCAGATAGTGTGCTTTTCTTTTTATATACTGGTTTTAGAATTTCGGAAGTGCTTAATGTCAAAATTTCAGATGTGGATATAAGAGGAAATATCCCAACTATTACCGGAGGGGTTAAAACGAAGGCAGGAAAGAATAGAATTGTTCCAATACACTCAAAAATTGTGCCGATTGTTGAGGAACGACTCAAGCAAAATAGATGTGGCTATCTATTTGAATTTGAAGGGAGTAAATTCACAATTTATCGTTATCGCAATATTTGGGATGATATCATGAGAAAGCTTGGGATGCATCATAATCCCCATGAATGCAGGCACACATTTAGAAGTTGCCTTGATTCCGCCCATGCAAACAAAGTGTGCATTGATAGAATCATGGGGCATAAATCAAAAGATGTAGGGGAACGGGTCTATACTCATAAAAATATAGAGGAACTAAAAATGAACATTGAACTAATAACGTATTAGTAACAAATACAAGGGCAAATATAGACAAACAGTACGTTTCTTTTATCAAATTTTTTATTGATTACATATCAACTACGCATTCATTCGCTAATCCTTTTCTTCAAAAACAATTTGTTAAAGAATTAAGAAATAACATCGCTCGAGGTCCCTTGTTGGAAATCAAGGATGTGTTTAAAAGTGGAAAATCTATTGAAGAAATGATTGAGGATAAAGATTGTCCTCTTTCTCCTCTGTTCAGAGAGCTTGAAGCAAGCAAACCTAACGATAAGTTACATAGGCACAAGTTACCTATAGATCGAAAATTATATCTTCATCAGGAAAAGGCAATACGAGCAATTGTTAGCGGTAATAATACCGTTGTATCCACTGGTACAGGTAGCGGTAAAACTAATTGTTTCTTAATTCCCGTATTAAACGAATTGCTACTAGAAAAAGAGCAAGGTACACTCGGAGAAGGCGTGCGAGCATTATTCATTTATCCCATGAATGCATTGGCAAATGACCAAATGAAAAATATCAGAGAGATTTTAATGTGTTATCCCGATATAACGTTTGGTGCATATAACGGCGGAACGGAAAATGACGAGGAAAGTGCCATTGACGTATATGAGGCAATGTTTGCTAGGGAGAAAGTACCAGAGCTTCGTCACAGACTACCTAATGAAATACTCTCTCGTAATGAGATGAAAAAAAATCCCCCTAATATTCTTTTTACCAACTATGCAATGCTTGAACATTTGTTATTACGTCCAAAGGACGATGTTCTGTTCTCTAATGCGGATTTTAGATTTGTTGTATTGGATGAAGCACACATATATACGGGTGCAACCGGCATTGAAACTGCTATCCTTCTTCGTAGATTAAAAGCAAGAATTTCTGCAACAAAAGAAACTCGATTTATTTTGACGAGTGCTACTTTAGGTAGTGATCGTAGTGTAGATGACGATATTATCACTTTTGCCGAAAACCTGTGTGGAGTAAATTTTGACAAGCGCCATATTATCAGATCCGAACGTGAGCCTTATGTGCCCAATGGTACTATCAAGAAATATCCATCAGAATTATATGAGAAATTAGCTGATGAGAAAAATATCGTTTGGCAAATTTTTAATGAATATGGAATGGAAGTTGACAAAGATACGGACGAAAAAGAACTCTTATACGATTTCTTGGTAACATCCGATTTGTACAATAAACTACGACTCCACCTTGGAGGTATATGTGAGCTTTCAGAGATAGGAGAAAAGCTATCTGTTAGCACAAACGTTGCAATCGCCTTTATTTCATTATGTACTCGTGCACAAAAGAATAAAAAATCGCTAATAGATGCAAGATATCATTTCTTTATTCGCAGTCTTGAGGGTTGTTATGTAACCCTGAACGGCGAAAAGAAATTATTCCTAAACCGTCAACGCTCTTGTTTCAACAGCGGAAAAGAATCTGCTGTATTTGAAGCAGCCGTTTGTGACAATTGCGGAAGAATTGCCGTGGTTGGAAAAATAGAAAACCGCAGGTTAATTCAGGCAAGCAAGCTTGAAGAAGAAGTCGAATATTATTACCTCGATACGGATGACAATACTGATATTGAGGACGATGATATTGAGGATGATATCAATAGAAAGAAAGAGATTTTCTATCTTTGCCCGATTTGCGGAGCTATTGTAGCAGAAAATGAAATTCATAATATGCCTTGCGATTGCGGCAAAGAAAACTACATAAAGGTCGTTAAAGCCAAGATACTAAAAATCGGACCGAGGTGCGGAAACTGTCATACAGGTACACATAAGCATACAGGTACATATAAGAGATTATATCTTGGTAACGATGCCGCAACCGCCGTTTTGGCAACATCTCTATATGAGGAACTTCCTGAAATTGAATACATAGAAAATGAAGAACAAACCAAAACAAATAATATCTTTGCAAAAGCCGTAGTTAGTAATAAAAAAATTTCTCTCAAGACAGGTAAACAGTTTTTGGCATTTTCTGACAGCAGACAGGAAGCGGCAAAGTTTGCTTGTTATTTAAGTAAGAGCTACAATGAATTCTTGAGAAGACGCGGTATTTGCCGTATTATTCAAGAAAGAAGAAATGAAATTGTTGCACATGAATACACCATTTCTGATTTTGTTACTTTACTTACAAACTATTTTACCTCAAAGAAGAGTTTCGCAAAAAGCAATTCCGATGAAAGCAATTTAACTCTCAATAGTCGAAAGAATGCTTGGGTTGCTTTATTAAATGAATTAGTGAGATACAACTCACCTACATCTTTGACAGCTTTAGGTCAGATACAGTTTGAATATAAAGGAAACTCCCCCGAAATTGTTGAGAATATTGCCAATCAATATAATGCTAATCCTGTTGCCGTGAAAGCATTATTGGATCTATTGGTCTTTGAAATTGTTAAAATGGGTGCGATATATACGGACTCGGATAGTGATATAGATGATAATGATAGAGAGTACATATTCTTTACACCTTCTCAACGCTTTGTAACTTATATGCAGTCCTCCGACAGAAAAAAGGCAACAGTATCCACTTGGATGCCAAAGAGCAAAGGTCATGAAAAAGGATATTACAAATCTAATCGTCTATACTATGTTTGTTCTACACTCAATATCTCAGAAGAACGAGCTAATGACTTCTTAGAACAATATTTTCAATATCTTTCTGACCCTGAATGTGGAAATCCATATTGTATGGACGATCTAAACAGGAATGGTACTTATGTAATGAGGGCAAAGAATTTTATTGTAAAAATCAACGGCTTTCCCGATACACATTGGTACAGATGTAAAAAATGCAGAAAAATTACTCAATTCAATTTAGGTCATTGTCCTTCTGTAAAGTGCGAAGGAGAACTTATTGAAGTCAACCCCGATAATATTATAAGGGACAACCACTTTGCAAAATTATATATGAGCGATAGAATGTCGCCGTTACTTATTAAAGAGCATACTGCACAGTTGAATAAAAAAGAAAGTGCTGAATATCAGGAGCAATTTATCAAAAAGGAAATAAACGCTCTTTCTTGTTCAACGACCTTTGAAATGGGTGTCGATGTGGGTGATCTTGAAACGGTATTTTTACGAAATGTCCCTCCTCTGCCCTCTAATTATGCACAACGAGCAGGACGAGCAGGTAGAAGTCTAGATTCTGCGGCGTTTGTCCTCACTTTCGCAAAACTAAGCTCTCACGATTTAGCATTTTTTAAAGATCCAAAGCAAATGATCGGTGGAACAATTTTACCTCCACTTTTCAAAGTGGACAATGAAAAAATTGTTCGCAGACACATCTATGCAGTTGCTTTGAGTATGTATTTTGCAAATCATGAAGATCAATACAATCACAATGATGCAGACAAGTTCATAAACGAAAAAGGACACTTGGAATTTATTGAATGGATAAATAGTCATCCTCAACGACTTTTGGATATGCTTAAAGCGTCCATTCCTAATCTCGACAATCTGCATAAGCGCCTTGGCATTGATGATTTTTCATGGGTTGAAGAATTTAGTGGAGAGGAAGGTGTATTCTCACAATTGATGAGGGAATATGAAAATAACATCAGAAATTTTGAAAAATTGATCAAGCAATTTAAAAAAGAAAATGATTCCTCGAAAGCGGCTATTTGTGAAAAAAAACTTCAGCGTTATAGAAAAAATAAGTTGATTGATTTTTTGGCACGTGGAAATATTTTGCCTAGATATGGATTCCCCGTTAATACAGTAGAATTGCAACAAAACACCACTGCAAATAATGTTTCCAAACTGAGGTTAAGCAGAGATTTACAGATTGCAATAGCCGAATATGCACCTTCCTCCGAAGTGGTAGCTGATGGTAGGCTATACACGAGTCGCTATATCAAGAAATCCGCAACTGGCAAGGATAAGAAAGATTGGTATACAGGATATATTGGAACTTGTAGCAACAAATATTGCAATACCGTAAACTACAGTGTTACTCCTATAACAAGTGAGGGCATTCCTTGTTCAGCCTGTGGCAGAAAATTACTTAAGAGAGACTTCTATGAAAGTATAGAACCGCGCTCTGGTTTTGTCGCAGAGCGACAGGACAAAGACGTTCCTATGACTCGTCAGGAAAAAAATTATCGTTCCGAGGATTACTACATAGGAAATGTTGCTGCAAGGACGATAGATAAGCATAGATATCTATTTAATTCGATTGAAATTCAGGTGGAATCTACAACCAACGACTCATTGATGGTCAAATCATTCAACAGTTTTTATGTTTGTCCTCTCTGTGGTTATGCGGTGGCTGAAGATGAAAGTATTGGTGAAAAGGAAATAGAAAAACAAATGCGCAACAATGCTTTGTCGGTTACAACAATCAAATCACATGAAAGTCTGTTTGGGCAATATAATTGCAACTGCCGAAAGCTCGTAAAACGTTCCTTGCATCACGAATTTAAAACCGATGTTGCAAAAATATCATTTAAATGTAATACATCTGATTACAGAACAATGATATCGGTTATGTATGCGATTTTAAATGCTATGGCAAGAAACTTGAATATTGAACGACGAGATATCAAAGCTTGTCTGTCAGCCAAATTTATAAATTCCATATTGGATTTATCTATTATTATTTACGATTCTGTTCCCGGTGGTGCAGGTCATTCAAGGCGATTGGTTACCCAAGACGGTAAAATGTTGCATAGTATCTTCATGTCGGCCTTAAAATCTATGAATGAATGCAAATGTGAGCCATCTTGTTATAATTGCCTGCGTAGCTATGAAAATCAAAAAATTCATGATTTACTTGACAGAAAATTAGCGATAGGTTTTCTTGAACAGTTTAATGGTAATGTGGAATCAATTGAGGATGTTTAGAATTTATTATTTAAAGTAAAATTCTGCTTAAGAAACTGAGTCACTGCCTCATCGATGTCCACTCCTGTGTGTATAGACTTATACTCCGCCATTTTCTCACCCCTTTAATCTTGGACTGTAAAAATTAAATTACTTGACGTCACGAAACCTTTATCATCTGACGTTATAAATCCTCGAATTTTTCCACCACCGCCACTTCCACCACCATTCAATAATGCCAGATACTTTAAAAAGACAGCATTTTCACTGAGTGGCTCCAAATGAAAAATATCATCTCGTGTATATGCTGTGGGAGAGCCTCGCTGGAATTGCAGCATAAAATCAGGCATATTTTCTTTTAACACTTTTTCACCTCCTCATCTTTAGCCTCTAAGGCTGACCTCTTTTCCAAATTCCTCCTATATTCGTGTACATAATGCAGGGCTTTCCTGAATCTAACTTATATGGAACACACCTATTCCATGTACTTCCACTTTTAATCCATCCAGCACCTCCAACAGTAATATTGAAGTTATCTGAGATATTGCTCGACTCAGTCTGAACTTCAATATACATACAAGCAGTGCTGTTTGGAAAATTAGAGCCTGAATTTATAAATCCATTGTATGCTGTTAGGATTTCATGGTCTGTGAGATTTATATTTAAGTTTGTTGTTTCAGACATAAAAATAGTGTTGCTTCCAGCACTTGCCTTTACTCCATATAATATTTTTTGAAATGCTCCCCTTCCAAGTGAGAAACTAACTGTCATCGGATTTTCAAGATATGTTCGACTCAAACTCAGATTACTTGGTGGTGTGGCCATAGAATAAGATAGGATCAATACATTATTTAAAAGCTGACTCACATACGAAGAAGAAATAGAATAAACAGTTAAACGATCGGTATTTATACCGCTGGATTTGCTCTCATTATACGAAGGAACCCCGGTGTGATCTGGATCAAAACAGCTACCCTTGCCATGACAAGTAGTTCTAACTTCAAGTGTTCCCGATCCAATCGTACCGCTTTCTGTTTTTACTACTTGCCCTCCAGTAGAGTATGAAAACCGCCCTGTATTTATTGAAAATCCTACACCTCCGGCAGAAATGCTATATATTATCCCTTCCGGATATGCAAAATTACCCCCATAATTATTCGCAGAATAAAGTGTGGCGGTCACAATATTTCCTGATATTTCAAATTTTAAATCGAGCTCAAGTGAACCATGAAGCATTACGTCATATAAATTGCGATTTGGCTGGGCGTGGAGCTCGTCAAACACAACGCCATGCACGTTTAAACCATGCTTTGTATAGGCTTCTGCAGAGAGGGCTTGATAAAAGCTGTTAAGCGGCTTGTAAATAAGCCCTTTTTTGCGAGAGTACGGGCTTTATTCTCGATTTGAGGGCTGGGCATTGCTCGACCATATCCACCGCTACGTCAAACACTATCGAGGCTTGCTGGCGATCTGAAGCACAACCGTAAACTTCGCCGCCATGA
>CASPLG010000044.1 GCA_949422855.1 uncultured Eubacteriales bacterium
AAGCATGGGCAACGTAAATAAAAGAGATGAAAAAGAACTGAGGCAAGAGGTAGAGAAATTTTTATTTGATAAAAAGCCAAAAGGTTTCAGAAATTCAGACAGAAGGTATATGGCTATAAGTATTGTAGGTACTCCTCAATTTACACCGAATAATAATCTCATAGGTTTGTATGAAATAAGTTTTGAGTACATAGAAATAGGAAAGCTTTCAGATATGAAATCGCTTATAGAGTTTAATCTTATGGATGATTATAGGCTGTATAATTCTGATTATCTTGAAAAAGCAAGTAATTAAGGGGGATTTAGATTGAGTGTATGGATACCTGACGAGACTATGCTATCAAGAGCAGAACTGGAAGTACAAATTCAGCAAATACGAAGTATTTATATAAAAATAGGGATTTTAAATACAGATGACTTAGTTATTGATGAGGTTTCAGGTGAGTGTATTGGAGGGAGTTATAATATAAACGCAGACGCACCTATCAGAAGGACTTGCTCTGTAAAGTTTAAAATTCCTGATAGATTTCTCCCCTCTGAAAAATCAGTTTTTTGGATAAATAAAAGATTTAGACTTTTTGTTGGAGTAACATATCTCAAAACAGGAGAGATAATTTGGTTTAAAAAGGGGATCTATGCGATACAAGACCCATCTGTAAATATTTCCATAAATGAAAATTCTATCTCAATTAGTGGACTTGATAAAATGGCTCTTTTTATCGGAGATATAAGCGGACAACTGCCGGCTAAATATATGATAAAAGCTTCTGAAGGAGATTCAGGAATTTACGTTCATGACGCTATAAAGGCAGTAATAAAGGATGGTGGAGAAAACAATTTTAAGATAGCAGAAACCTCTTTAGTTATTCCGTATAAAATTGAGGAAAACATAGGTGAGGCAAGATACGAAATTATAAATGAACTTGTAAATCCTTTTTATAACTATCAAGCATTTTATGACCTTGACGGAAATTTTATTTTTACAGAAAAACCTACTGAACTTGGAGCAGTAAAGAACTCTGAAGTGCAGTGGGATTTTTCTTCTTATAATCTTATTCAGAGCTTGGAAGGAATGACGGATATTCAAACAGTGCATGGAATAATTTTCATCAGGTCTGGAGCCGAATATACTTTAATGGAAATGAGGTGAAGATATGATAATTTAGATATTGATACAAGAAAATCTAAAACAGCAACATTATGCTCGGCAACTTTTTCAGTAAAGCATTCTAACGGAGCGGAAAAGAAAATAAATTTGTCTGCTTCTTTTGGTGGAGTGGCGGTATCCGGACTCGATAGGGGAACCGTTTCATCTACTGAAGTTAGTCTTGGGACAATATCTATATATAGCCATTGCACAGCTCCGACGTGGTTCCCAGTTTCACCAAATCCTTTTGAAAGCAAAGTAAAGCTAAGTTGGGGTGGAGCTTCAGGTGGCACTAACAATTCAATTAAAAATTATTATATTCAATATGCAACGAGTGATGATAATTCTAATTGGAGGGGTTGGAGTGGACTAACTACTACAGAGGCAACCAAAGCGGATATTTCCCCTCAAATAAGCAGGGGAAGGTATATAAAATATAGAATCAGGACTCAAGGCACAGCTGGAAGCTCTTATTATTCAGGCTTTAGGGAAAGTAATTCGGTAAGGAGAATTTTATACACTTCATGCGTAGCTCCAACTTCATTTTCGTGTTCTCCAAACCCTTTTGAAAGTAATATAAGTCTTTCTTGGAGTGGTGCTTCCGGTGGTGCAAATAACTCTATCACAGGATATACAATAGAATATATTCCAAGTGTCAGATTAGTACCATAATATTTATGCGGAGCTAATAGTTAAGGGAATATTTAATTAAAAGATATGACAAGGGGGGCTTTAGCTGGATGAGAATAGTAAAAACCTTGAATTATGGATACAAGGTGAATTATTTAAACTGCAAGATTTAAAATATCGAGATTTTAACAGCAAACTTATATCTAACATTGATCCTGAAACAGTAATTGGTGTGCGTACTCCTGAACTTAGGGAACTTGCAAAAGAAATTGCAAAAAAATCAGACTTTGAAAGCTTTTTAAATATTCTTCCTCACAAGTATTACGAGGAAAATAATTTACATGGATTTTTTATTGAAAATCTTAAAGAGTATGAAGAAATTATATATAGGATTGAAGCTTTTTTCCCATATATAGACAATTGGGCAACGTGCGACCTCATAAGTCCCAAGACATTTAAAAAGCATTTGCCAGAGTTGATTTTCAAAATAAAAGAATGGGTAAAATCAAGTCATGTTTATACAATTCGTTTCGGGATAAAAATGCTTATGAGTTTTTATTTAGATGATAATTTTGAATCTGAGTATCTTAAAATTGTAAGTGAGATAGAATCTAAAGAATATTATGTAAATATGATGATTGCATGGTATTTTGCAACTGCACTTGCAAAGCAATATGAAAGTACGATAGGCTATATTGAACGAAAACGATTAAATATATTTACACATAATAGAACGATCCAAAAAGCTATTGAAAGTCGCCGTATTTCAGACGATAAAAAACGATATTTAAGGACACTTAAGATACAATAAAGTATGTTGTAAAAATACAAAACTTGTGAAATCTAAAATTTTAGCTAGAAATTGAAGATATTTATAGGTGTGTTTTCATTGCAAAATTAAAATTTTTGTGATATTAAATGAGCGTATAATTTAGAGGGTATGGAGTGAGAGACCCTGTATCTTTTACAATGTATTATGATTTTCAGATAAAATTTTTTTATGAATGTTTTTAGTATATCTAAAACTTTATCTTGCATACCAGCAGGGAGCGTCCTAAAGTAACATAATATTTTACGCTCTTTTTTTGTAGACTCATTTATTATATCGCCGATATATTGTGGATTTGCTGAATTGGTTTTACCTGTAAGGATGTAATCGCAGGAAACGCCAAATATTTTAGATAATTTTATTAAAGATTGAATACTTAGCAAATTTTTCCCGGATTCGTAGTAGGAATAGGTCGACCGAGTAACATTTAAATAGTCTGCAAGTTGCTTTTGAGTTGATCCCATCTCTTCTCTTAACTTTTTAATATTATCACGGGTCATTTTTGTTTTTCTAAAGTTTTATACATTGTGATAAGAAACTCGTCTAAAGTAGGTTTACCATTTGGAAAAAGTTTTTTTGCTTGAGGAGTTTGTTTTTCCCACATTGCATTGACAGCTAGTTGCATCTCATTTTTTGCTTTTTCTACGCTTACGTTATTGTTTTTCGCTAGCTGATGGTATATCTTTTCCATATTTATGTTGGAGACATTGCTTAAATAATAATTATTCATGTTGACCTCCAATAAGATTAGTTTTACCTTTTAGGTCACATAAAATCTGAAAAATTTGCTTTGAGGTCTGAATATCCCTTTGAAGCATAGAAGTACATATTTGTTGAGAAATGGACTGAATAAACATATCAATAAGTGGAACTCTTATAAATCTATTTTCGATAATATCATTTAGAAGTTCGATTTTATCTTTGCCGATTTTTTGAATAGCTTTTTCAAATTTTTCTTTTAATTCAAGACTCGATAAGTTATTTGTTATTTCATCTTTAAATTTTTTGAGAATATCCGGAATTGAAAAATTTATAAATTCGTCAATAAAAATCAATGTGTATAAATTAGTTTGAGTATCAGGCTCTTTAAATGGCAGCGGATTATTTTCAATGAAAGACTTAACTTTTTCACAAAATTCATTTTGTGGATTTTCCTCTGCTTTGCCCTCTATGATTTTATAGCAGATTATATTTAGTTTTTCCATTACACCTTCAGCGATATGCTGAGTTACCGTAAGGTCAACTGAATTAATTCTTTCAAATACATCTACAAGATAGGCATCCAGT
Source organism: uncultured Eubacteriales bacterium (assembly GCA_949422855.1). Taxonomy (GTDB): domain Bacteria; phylum Bacillota; class Clostridia; order Oscillospirales; family Acutalibacteraceae; genus CASPLG01. The sequence goes on from CASPLG010000044.1 coordinate 3,894, forward strand.
AGATAAGCATCTTCTCCTAATATTTCATGAAGACTTTGAATTTCTTTAAAGACTTCAAATGTCGAATTTTTTAATACGCTTTTCTTGTAGTCTCCACAAATTACAGAATCCTTTTCAAAAATGTTCACAATAAAAGCCCCTTTATAAAATTAATTCTTGGACTTTTAGCACAACATAAAAAGTGCATAAGGCTAATTTTTGGTAGACAAATTAAACCCTATGCACCTTAATCTATTTTAACACTTGAAACTTGGCGAGAAATTTGTTAAAATTAAAAAGTCACGAGTGCCAATTTTTTGGTTGTGCAGCGTAGTCAAGATACCTTTCGCAGGGCTCAGGTGGTGAGACACCTAAGTCTGCTTGTGACATTTTTGTTGTCTTTTTACGAACAATTTAAATGTCATATTTAGTATATCCAAATATGATTTGAAATGTCAATACCATAATGAGGATATTTTAAAATTGTTTTTATCTTTTAATTATGGTATTGAAATTTTAAGACTTGTCCTATATAATACTGGATGTAGTAGCGAGGTATCGTGGAGAGCGGTTACTGTTTCACTTCCCGAAAGAAGGGAGGTGATTGTATGATGGATTTCATCTTTGTAGTAATATTTATGGTATTATACATACTATTTGTTATAGACGTTGCAAATTCAATAAATAAACATACAAAAATGTAATCCTCTCCCTTCCAAAAGATAGGATTACATTTATCTTAACTTGGAAACACAACCGCTTTTGCGGAATCTCCTACTACTTTTTATTTTATCTCTAAACTTTGCTTTTGTCAACAGTTTAGGGATATTTTTATTATATGCTGGTGTGACTATAGTTATTTTACCTCGCAGATAAGCTGAAATCTTCAGATTTGACTATGATATAATATATAAGTGAGAGAGAATTAAAAGTATAAAAAGGACTGATAAATCAATGAAATCGTATAGGAAAGAATTGTTTTTTAATATTCCATCGAGAAGAGGAATCGTAAATATCACAGAGCAGGTCCAGGAAGCTATTGATGAAAGCAAAGTTAAAGAGGGCCTTGTTTTAGTTAATGCCATGAATATAACTGCAAGTGTATTCATTAATGATGATGAAAGCGGACTTCACCGAGATTATGAAGTCTGGCTTGAGAAACTTGCCCCAGAAAAACCATATGAACAGTATAATCATAACGGATATGAAGATAACGCAGATGCACATTTGAAAAGAACAATCATGGGAAGAGAAACAGTTGTTGCAATTACAAATGGAAAACTTGATTTTGGCACTTGGGAACAGATATTTTATTTTGAATTTGACGGAAAACGTCAGAAACACGTACTTATAAAGGTTATTGGAGAGTAAAAAGGAGAATATATGAAGGATTTAAAAATATTTACTGAAAATGTGGAACAGGAAGCAATTAATCAGATAGATTTATTGCTAGATCAAGAACCTTTTAAAGACTGTAAAGTAAGAATAATGCCGGATGTACATGCAGGAAAGGGTTGTGTGATAGGGTTTACCGCAAATCTTGGTGATAAGGTTATACCAAATATAGTAGGAGTAGACATAGGTTGCGGTATGCTTACGGTAGAGCTCGGCGATGACGATTTAGACTTTGAAAGATTTGATAATATTGTAAAAAGGCTTGTACCGAGTGGATATAATATACATGAATCTAAAATATCTCAGATGGATGAAATAAATAATTTACATTGCTTTCGTGATTTAAAGGACACAAATAAATTTGACAGAGCAATAGGAACGCTTGGTGGGGGGAATCACTTTATTGAAGTCGATATTGATGAGTATAATAATAAATATTTAGTTATCCATACCGGTTCAAGAAATATGGGTAAACAAGTAGCTGAGCATTATCAAAATTTGGCTATAGAATTGTGTAGCGGTAAGGAAGAGATGTTTCTGGAAAAAGAGGAGATTATAAAGCACTATAAAGCACAAGGAAAGAAAAAAGAGATACAGAAAGCAATTAAAGAACTAGAAAAGCAATATAAAAATAATAAACCTGCTTTACCAAGAGATTTATGCTATTTACACGGAAAGTATCGAGATATGTACTTACATGATATGGATATATGCCAGCGTTATGCGGTAAAGAATAGGCTTTCAATCGCAAAAAGTATTCTTGAAAATTACTACGGAAGAGATTTTGTAGGAGATTATGATGAATTTATAAAGATAAATTGTTTTGAGACTATCCACAATTATATAGATATGGAATCAAATATTGTGAGAAAAGGGGCAATATCAGCTAAGAAAGGAGAAAAATTATTAATCCCAATAAATATGAGAGATGGCTGTATTATCGGGTTTGGCAAGGGGAATCTCGATTGGAATGAATCTGCTCCGCATGGTGCAGGCAGAATTATGAGCCGAATGCGGGCAAAACGTACTTTTAATTTAAATCAATTTAAAGAGAGCATGGAAGGAATTTATTCTACCAGCATTTGCAAAGAAACAATTGATGAAGCTCCGTTTGTATATAAACCTATGGATGAAATTATTAAAAACATAAAAGATACAGTCGAGATTGAAAAAATAATTAAGCCAATCTACAATTTCAAAGCTACTCAGTAAGTTAAGTAGTAATATTGGGATACTGTTTTTTAAAATTTTAGCCTACATATTACTATATTTTTCAGACTATTTCCTGATATAAAGTCTCACTAATGAATTAATCTGTGGAAGTTTGGAAGGTTTGAACAGGCTTTTCTTCCGAACTCACCTTCTTATTTTTAAATAATGCTTTAAAAATTGTTCTGACAAGAGGTTGGACAAAAAATAATTCTACAAAAAAAGCGAATGGAAAATTAAAAATTAATTTCTGCATCCAGTTAGTTAAAAACTCAGAATTAATTCCATTATAAAGAACTGTTGCTATAAAAGACATCATAGGGCACATTAGACAAACTGTTGAACAGATTATTGCTGTTGTAACGACATAAGGCTTGTCTTTCATCGGGTCCACCTTTTTAAAAGCCATTTTTAAAGAAAGTGGTTCAGCAATAAATATTTCTAAAAGAAATGCAAAGATAAACTCTATTAATATTACATTTTTAGCAGCCAGAAATACGCTGTTAGACATACCGCCCATTTCAATCGCTATGTTGTAAAATACAAAACAGTGAACACTAATAATTACAGATAAAAATGCAAAGATAATTTTTTGAAATTTTGTAGTTAGCATGTAAAATGACACTCCTATGTTTAAATTAATAACAAAAAACATGTAATGCTCCGTTCCGTAATCAGATTTACGTGCGTAGCACTACATGTGTCGTACCCTTACGATATCATAAATTAAGGAATCTGTCAAGTGAAACTTTAAAATTGAGATAGTTCAGTACTTGACGGTTATGTTTTATTTATTGAGCATTAACAATTATTTTACTCGATTCAGCCTGACGATGGATTTTACTTAGCTTTATGACGGGCAAGGCTCCTGAATTAATTATATTATTTAAAACATTCCCAGCTCCAACTGACGGAAGTTGGTCGGCATCGCCTATGAGAATAACTTTCATTTCATTAGGAATGGCTTTTAGTAGATTATACATTAAAATTGTATCTATCGTTGAGCTCTCGTCAACTATAATTATATTTCCATTTAATTTATTCTATTCGTTTTTACTAAACTTCCCTGTATGATCTCCCTCTAAAGGTCTGTGGATTGTCTTCGCTTCGACCTTGCATGGTTCCGTCATACGTTTCGCTGCTCTGCCTGTTGGTGCAGCAAGAATTATTCTTTTGTTTAAAGATTTAAAAATATCAATTATTGCTTTCGTGATAGTTGTTTTGCCAACTCCCGGACGTCCAGTTATAACGCTAAATTTAGAATTTACTGCGTTTTTTATAGCTAAAATTTGTGTCTCGTCATAAGTCATTTGATTTCTCTTTTGAATTTCATTTAAGGCGCTTTTTAAATCAATGTTATCGGTTATACTTTTGCAAGTAGAGATGTCATATATTCTTTTAGAAATTCCAATCTCTGAGTGGTAAAAAGGTGGAAGATATATGATATTATTTCCATCTTCACATATTAATCCTTTCTGATCTTTTAGATAATCGAATGTCATAACAATGATACGTTCTGGAATATCAAGCAATTCTTCACCTTTTTTAATCAGATCGTCAAGGGAAGTGTAAATCAGTTCTTGCGCTATTAAGATTACTTTTATATTCGTACCAGTACCAAGATTTTGCTTTATTTAGAAATATCAAAGTTATGGGGAATAAACAGCCTGTTTTTCGTAAGTTATCTTATCTTTGTCTTAATTGTCTCTAATACTCATTCTTAAAAAGTTTAAGTCTGAAATATCATCAGAAAATTTATTAACTGCTCCATATGTTGCATAACTTTCATCCGCTCTATTTTTTATTTTAAAACTTAAATATGCACAGTTTAAACAGTAAAATATAAAGATTAAACCTATAGAAATTAGTGAAATCTTTTTAAATTTATATATTGTGGTTTCTTTAAATAAATGTTTTATTCTATTGAATAATGAATACATTGTAAGTAATATTCCTGATAATATGCAAGAAGAAATATATAATCTCCAAGGACGGCAAGCCGGGTCCGGTAGTCACGGCTCTTTATAACCGTCTGCGTGC
>CASPLG010000045.1 GCA_949422855.1 uncultured Eubacteriales bacterium
GAAGAAGATGCACAGACAGATAGCGAAAAAGACTTTGTTTATAGCAAAAAAAATTTAATTAACCAAATAAAAAGGGAATATGGCACATCTGCGTTTCAGGCTTTGGAACTATATACACAGTTAGATTCGGATGACCAAGGTGAAATAAGGGGAGAAATGAAACATATGCTCAAAGCAGAAAAATACTCAGCAAAAGAAGAATCAAATTACGCCTAGAGAATGTAATTGTGGTGAAATTTAGAAATGATTAGATCGAGGTCAAAGTATTTAAAGGGGAAAGGTAAATGGAAGCTAAATATAGCATGCTGCTTAATTTAAGACAGAAATTTTTAGCAAATAATTTATATAATTCTTCATATGCATTCAAAAATTACTTAGAGGCTTTCGAAATAGAATATACCCACGAATCAACCGCTATTGAGGGGAACACTCTAACGCTACAAGAAGTTAAGACAATTTTGGATGATAGAATATCGGTGGGAGGGAAATCTCTAAGGGAGATATATGAGGTTGTGAATCACCGAAATGCCTTTAATTATGTAAAAGAGTGCGTTGACAATAAAAGGAGACTGGATGAAGAAATAACGAAGAATATACATCATATACTGATGTCCAATATCCTAACGGGCGGAGTTTATAGAAACATTCGAGTTTGGATTAAGGGGGCAAGGCATAAACCCCCTCTTCCGAATGAAATGTATAGTCAAATAAAAGACTTTTGGGCTACGCTGCCGACAAAATATAAAGAGAATGGAATAAAGTTGGCTGCATACACCCACGGCGAATTTGTTAAAATACATCCATTTGAAGATGGTAATGGAAGAACTTCTAGGCTAATAATGAATTATCAACTGCTGTCAAATAATTTTTTGGCTATAAACATAAGAAAATCAGACAGGTTAAAATATTATGAAACGTTAGACGAGTATCATGTTACAGGTAATCTGGAACCGTTTTATGAGATGATTTTGGACTTAAGCATAGAACAATATCAGAACTTATTGAAATAGTAGTTAAAACAATTGGACAAAGAGAGAAAGGGAGAAAGGAACATGGAATCGGATAAGAATGAAAAGGGTGTTATATATACGAGGTTTTCATCAGCCGGTCAAAGAGAAGAAAGTATAGAGGGGCAACTGCGTGATTGTCATGCCTTCGCAGAAAAGTATGGAATAACAATAGTTGGAGAATACTGCGACAGAGCCATTACGGGGACATCTGACAAAAGACCGGACTTCCAAAGAATGATAAGGGACAGTGCAAGAGGTCAGTTTTCTATTGTGATTACGTGGAAGAATGACCGTTTCGCTCGTTCAAGATATGACAGTGCTATTTACAAGCACAAACTAAAGCAAAACGGTGTGAAGGTTTTGTATGCAAAAGAAAGTATTCCGGATGGACCCGAAGGAATTATTTTAGAATCGGTTATGGAAGGATTTGCAGAGTATTACTCAGCAAACCTGTCGCAAAATGTAAAAAGGGGGAACTACGATAGTGCACTTAAACGTCAAACTTTGGGACAAACTGTATTTGGGTTAAAAAAAGGTGCCGACAAAAGGTTTGAAATAGATCCCATAACCTCGCCGATTGTGAAGCGTATTTTTACAGAATATGCAGCAGGACGACCAGCTGTAGATATATACACGACTCTTAATAACGAAGGATATCGGACAATAAAGGGGAATAAATTCAGCAAAAGTTCAATAAGAAACATTCTTAAGAATGAAAAATACGCAGGAGTTTATAAATTCGCCGACATAAGGGATGAAAATGGAATTCCTCCTATCGTTAACAAAGAATTATTTGAGAAGGTACAAAATATGCTTGATTTGCATCATAAAAAGCCGGCGGCTAAAAGGGCAGAAGGGGGGTTCCTGCTTACAACAAAACTTTTTTGCGGTATGTGTGGTGCGCCAATGACGAGCGATAGCGGGACCGGACGAAGTGGCAAAGTGTACTCTTATTATATTTGCACCAATCGGAAAGCAAAAAAATGCAAAAAAGAGAGAGTATCCAAAACTTGGATTGAGGACTTAATTGTAAATGAACTAGTAAAAATAGTTAATAATGACGCTATTATCAACGAATTTGCCGATCGTTTTATGCTGTGGCAGGAAGGGCAAAAAGACAATTACACACTCAAATCCCTGGAAAAAAGCTTAAAACAGACGGAAAATGCTATAAAGAATACTATGCATGCGATTGATAGCGGCATAATAACGCAGAGTGTAAAAAGTCACCTCGTTGAATTGGAATCCAACAAGATAGAACTTGAAAAAAGCATTGCAAAAGAAAAATTAGAATCTCCTAAACTTGAAAGAGATTCTATCGTGTGGTTCCTAAGTAGATTTAAAAAGTGTGATATTTCAGATACATATTGGAGAATTTTTTTGGTTGATACGTTTTTGCAGGCAGCCTATTTATATGACAATGGAAAACTTCTGTTAAGCCTTAACTTTAGTGGCAAGAACAACAAAATTAATGTTAAAATTCTAGAGGAGGCAACAACAAATGGGGAAATATTATGTTCAAATTTTAAGCATGCAGGCGCTCCACGCTGTCCGTCGAAACCCGTGCATAAGCTGCTACTCTTCGCTTCGCTGTTTTCGGAGCATTTACGGCTTTAAAAATACTTTTGGTCGCAGGTATCACTGTTATGGATTTTGCCATCGGCATTCTTATTCATCCTTTCAAGTGCTTTATTTCTCGCCTTTTGGCGTTTTTCTTCACTCCAGCTCTCACTTCGGGACTTATGGTGCCATTTCAAGGCAGTTTTGTTTCCGTCATGAAATACAAAAATAAGTTTTCCATGCTCGGGCACAACAATCTGCCTTATTTTTTCCTTGAATACATCCTCGCTAAAATAATTGATGCCTAAAGCTTCTGAAGCCTTGGACATCAATATATATTCCGGTATTTGTTTTGAATGACAGGCATCTTTTCCTTCACTGACATAGGTTGCACAGCCCCAATAAACAGCCCCTCTATAAATTCTGCGTTTATAATTTTTGCCGCAATTTAAACATTTGATTTTCCCTGTAAATATGTATCTTTTCGGGGGTTTTTTGTTAGTTTTGGCTTTTTTCCGATTCTCCTCAAGTATACGAGCCGCCCTGTCAAAAACTTCTTTCTCAATTATGGGTTCATGAGTACCCTCGGCATAGTACATCGGAAGTTCACCACGATTTTTCCTCGTTGTTTTTGTTAGATGGTTCGATATAAATTTTTTCTGCAGCAGGGCGTTGCCTGCGTACTTTTCATTAAGAATTACATTTCTTACACTGTTGGCGGTCCACATGCCGCCTCTGAGAGTAGGAATGCCGAGCTGTCTTAGCATCCCGGCAATTTTAGTACATCCAACCCCGCTTGTATATTGTTCGAAAATACACCTGACAACTGCGGCATTTTTTTCATCAATTTGGATACTATTTTTAGATATCTTGTATCCAAAAAGAAACCGTAAATTCACAAGTTCACCATTTTCAAACCTTTTTCTAATCCGCCACTTGCAATTTTCACTGACAGATAAGCTTTCCTCCTGGGCAACGGAAGCCAAAATACTAAGCATCAGTTCACCATCCGGACTTATTGTATGGATATCCTCCCTTTCGAAGTAAACATCAATGTTCATACTTTTAAGTTCTCGAACAATATTTAGAAGATCAAGCGTATTTCTCGCAAACCTTGATATGGATTTTGTGATTATCATATCAATTTTCCCTGTTCTGCAGTCGTTTAGCATCCTTTGAAACTGAGCTCTGCTGTCCTTTGTACCCGTCTTTGCCTCATCAGCATAGACTCCAACATACTCCCATAGCGGATTGCTTTGGATAAGTTCACTGTAATGGCTTACTTGTGACGATAATGAATTCAGCATCGCATCTTTCCCGCTCGACACCCTCCCATAGCCTGCTGTCCTCAGACGTTTTGGAAGTTCCTTGACACAAGGTGTCAGCTTTATAACTTCTCTTTGCATTTTTTACCCCCTTTTCACAGTATCATATATTACCTCTTGAAAACCCCTATATCAAGCCGTTTTAGCGGCATAATGCGCCAAATATCGGAGCATATTTCTTTACAAATATTGTATCAATTTTGTCATACTCCTTTTTTGTAATTAGCCCAGACTTTAGCATTTTTCTTAAAATACTCATACGAGCTTCATACTCTTTCTCACGTTCAAATTGTTCATATGTCATATAAAACTCCCCTTATTACTTTTAAATCTATAGGTTATATAGCAGCTATGACAACAGTATTTTCTGGCTTTGTTATCGTAACTTTTGAATTTTTTTCCACAATTTTTGCAAGTGATTGTTCTTAAATGTTTTCGGTTGGCAATCGCATTTTTGTTCCACCACTTGTATCGGCATGAATCTGAGCAAAATTTTTTCAACCCATCACCTGATAATCCGTGTAATCCTTTACCGCAATTTTTACACAGCATACATCTCCTTTCGGATTTTGAATTCTGTCTCCTAAATAAAGATTTAACAGTATTTATTGATAAGCCGGTGCTTGCCGCAATCTTTGAATAACTTAAGCCTTTGTTCTTTAGGATGATAATCTTACCTTTTATATCTTGGTTCATACTTGCCTCCAAAAGCAAATGAGGCGGAAGTACCACCTCATGCTCGCAGTATATAATCTAATTTATGGAACTTAGCTTTGAAATCAAATCATATAGATAATTCGACCCTCGTGAGATGAGTATTCCGGTCAGGATGCACCCAATGTAGGGGACGTGAGCTTGCATATCCAGATATTCAGGTAAATCCAGGTCATACGATATGGCAACTACTACCCCTAAAATAATACTCATAAGCATTTTCGGGCAAAAACTTCCCCCGATAAAGAATTGATCTGCATATGTAACGATTCCTTCAGTTAAAATTGCAAATAGGATTAAACTGTAAAACTTTTTGTTCATTGTCATACCTCGCTTAATCAGAAATTTTTAATATTTGTCCGGGATGGATTATGTCGCTCGACAAATTATTTAACTCTTTTATTTCTCCATATCTGTCTCCTTGACCGAGAAATTTGCTTGCAATTCCCCATAACGTATCACCGGACTTCACCGTATAAGTCTTTATTTTTTCCTTTTGAATAACTAGAGTTTGTCCGGGATGAATTAAATCAGGATTTTGTATACTATTGATCTCGGCAAGATACTGATAGGTTGTTCCAAAACTCGATGCTATCTTGCTTAAGGTATCTCCCGGCTTGACTGTATAATATGCGGCTGCAGTTTTGCTATCTTCATTTGAGCTTGACGTGTTTGGATTGCGGGTTTCATCCTTGATGGGCTCTTGCGATAAATCTTTAAACATATAATTAAGGTCAGCATTTCCACTGATTCCATCAATTTTCCCCGTTGATGAATATTGCCAAATATCGCAGTCGAGTGACGGGTTTTGGGCTCCATAATGAGCAAGCCACAACGTATAACGATTTTTCAGTTCGTCGTAATTTATATAATTGTCAAACCAATTTTTGTTTGAATACACGCCGGCTCTGTAACCTGCCTGCCGGACTTTCGAGCAAAAACTTATGCACATCTGCGTTCTGACTTCTTTATCATGCTTACTCGATATGGAACTGTCCTCAATGTCATAATAAACCGGTAAATCCAGCCCTTCGCCGCCCAATATTGATAAGCAGAATTCGGCTTCATTTACAGCATCTTCCGGACTTTCGGCATAAGAATAATGATAGCATCCAACTTTAATTTTTGCCTCTTTTGCACCTTTAATATTCTGCTTAAATTTAGTATCTACTTGATTGGAAGCACCTCTTCCGTAACCGGTGCGAATAATCGCAAACTCTACTCCGGAATTTTTGACCTTTTCCCAATCTATGTCTCCTTGCCATGAACTTACGTCTATTCCATTAAACTTCATTTTTAAAACCTCCTCAATAATTAAGTGAAAACAAGTATTTTTTGTGGTTTTTTATTCAAATCTAGGCTATACGTTTCCACACCGAAACCACCAAATAAGGTGGCATATTGTTATGTGCATTGCCACCACCGGTTGCCTGAGTATAAATGTCACCGCCTGTGACGCTGTTTGCACCACACCTGAATGTAGCCCAACCGCCGTCTGAATTGCTCCATCTTTGTTCATTGGGCTTATTTATCCGGTGTGAATGAGCGGGCACTTCATCTATGGTTAACTTATGTGTCGCTTCTCCGCCGGTTTTTCCTAGTCCATAGGCATCCCCCGAGCACAAAAGAAACCTGTCCTTGATTTGCTCCCACGTTCCTCCGAACACTTCCTTCGGATTCACACTATTTACTGACAAATAAACCGATCCCACAGGGTATACCATGTCAAAGATTGTTTTACCTGATATTTCAAATGACTCTGTTTTTTCAGGAAAACAGTTAATCCCGACAGACAATCTTTTTGTATCAAAAAACATAATCGGCATACCTTTCGGTACAGTCAAACTTTGGATCGAACTGCCGAATTTGTCGGCAGCTCTGACCTCTAAATTCCAAGCAAACAGTTTATCGAGAACAATAGAAATTTCAGAATTATCTTGAAAATTTACCCATGAACCCCATACAGAATCAGATGCCTTTTTTGTTCTATACTGCAAAATCTCAATAGTATTTATGTCCTGGGCACTTGATATCTCGACACTTGATTTTAGTTTTACCTCATCTTCGTAGTTGTTTACTCTTTTTGCAGCTGAATTCATGATAGGTAAAACCCAGTCCAGAATTTGGACTGAGTTTGAGATAGCTGTACTATTCCCACGAGAGTCTATCGCTTTGACCTGTAATTCCAAATTAGAAGATGAATCCACCATTCCTAAATCATATGACCCGGCAGATGTCTTGTCTTGCGTGTTTCCGTAAAAAATGATCTGATATTTTGAGATAGATGCAGATTTCCTCGCTGTGGCTTCTGTAAAGGAAACCCGAAGTGTTGACTGATTTCTGACAATCAGTTGATCATTATTTGTAATTGCCACTGTGTTTTGCTTTGTGTCCCGATAGCTCAGCTGCGATGCGGTAAATGTAGGATTCGCATTTGTTATCGTCATTGTACGGTCACCATAGCTGTGATTTCCCGGACTATTTGAACCCGGCATATATGTCGCAACTGTAAATCTAACCGTCAGTTTATTCGAGTTTGGACACAAGGCTCTGAGTTTATTTCTTTCTGTTTCTGTAAGATTGAATGTATATGGACTGCTTGGATTTGCCAGATTGTCTCTTACAATTAAATAATCGTCACCACCGGCTTCCATCTTGAGCTGCAATCTAAATCCTGCCGGATTATTAAAATAAATCTTTGGATTCTGCTCATCGTTGAAATCGTCTGCACCTGAAAACACCGCAGCCCTCGGAATTTTCGGAAGTCCGGCATTAAAGCCTTGGTCTGAGCTTGAGAGCGGTGCATTGTGACTAATATATGCGCTTACCCAAATGGATTTACTGCCATCATTGTCGTGCGAAACATCCACAGTTTTTGTGAATAATGCTATAGGAGAGCTTGTTATTTTTTGACCGGACGTAACAGCTTGAGAATAACTTGTACCGTTAATTCCGCAGTAGCAGGTACCTGTTCCGAACGTGGAATACCCCTGATTTGTCCTAAAGAACCACACTCTGACTGTAATATTTGAAGTATTATTTTCTATACTTTGACTATTAACGTTTACTTCAATTCTGTATTTTATATACTTATTTGACGTATCAAAATTTTGTGATGTAGGCAAGGGGTTCGCTCCTTTCAGTCGCTCCCCAATTTACAATTTACAGTGTACAATGTACAATTAAATTGATTTTGAATTCAGGAGCTATGTTTATGTCTGATAATGTAATTTTGGATAAAAGTAAAAAATTTGCCATAAGAATAGTTAAACTTTATAAATATCTGTGTGAAAATAAAAACGAATATGTTCTTTCAAAACAGCTTATTAGAAGTGGAACAAGCATTGGTGCAAACGTCAGAGAGGCAACTGTTTCACAAAGCAAAAAAGAATTTATTGCTAAAATGAATATTGCTTTAAAAGAAGCATACGAATCTGAGTATTGGCTTGAACTTCTTTTTGAGACTGATTATTTATCTGAATCGGAGTTTCACAGCATAAAAAACGATTGTTCAGAACTCAATAAATTGTTGATATCAATAATAAAATCATCAAATAATTGTAAATTGTAAACTGTACATTGTACATTATTTCATGGCTACAATGCCAATTCCATAATTTGTGTCGGTATTTATGGGAATAAATCGAAGGCCTT
>CASPLG010000046.1 GCA_949422855.1 uncultured Eubacteriales bacterium
GAAAACCAAACAGTGCCAATGTACATAATGCCAAGCGACGCATAGAAATTTTCATACTAATTAACCTCCAAAATATTATGGTAATTTTTTAATTATTTTTATAATAATCAATTACTTAATATTAAATGTGCCGATTATAGGAAGATAGTCCCAACCAGTTTTTTCCTTTTCTCTCGATTTTCTCAAGTCTTCCTCAAGAGATCTAATTCTACTATTTAGTCCTGATTTTTCAGTTTCAACAGCATTAATCCTACGATTTAGCTCGGCCTTATCCCTCTCCAGCTGAGCTTTCTGGTCTTCCAGAGCGCTGATTCTAATTCTCAGTGTAGAGTTCTCGCTTTCGAGCTCTCCCTTGCGGGTTTGCAGGAATCGCTTATCATTGTTAAGGGTATTAACTTGGCCATTTAGTGCAGCCTTCTCATTTTCGACCCTCGTTTTCTGTCCATTGAGGGTATTAACTTGGTCGTTTAATGCAGTGATTCTAGTATTTAACTGAGCTTTTTCAGCCTCAAGTCTTGCCTTATCCGCTGTAAGACCGTCAATTCGACCGGTTAAAGCCGGATCCGGGATTAACTGACATTTGGTATAGGTATCCTCGTTATCTACTACGGGAAGATTAATCCCGGAAAGGGTTGTTTTTATGTGATTCATAAGATCACCAAGACCCTCACCCGTTTTAGCTGATACGAAGCAAAGTCTACAGTTAAGGAACTGAGCAACATCACTTAGCATCCTACAATTTTTAGAATGAACAATAGCGTTTTCCCCGCTCCTGTCTATTTTGCTGCCTGCAAGGAATATTTGACCACCGACGGGCATTCTATTATGCAAATCGCGAAAAAGTCCAGAAAAATACTCAGTGTTTCTCCTCCCTTCTTCTTCGTCAGTTTCCTGCATAGTGTCATGAACGATAACCGCAATATTGCAATGACGTGCCATTTCAACCACCGCATCATAATACCGGTCCATACCCGGAGTATCATAAAGCCGGGTTATTGCCACGGGCTGATTTTGATCATCTTTCAGATCCAAAATCGTATGTGTTGCCTCGGTTGTTGATTGCTGATTTCCCGCATTAGGGTCGTCGCCATTGTAATTATTACCGCAAAGGCACCTGAAAATTTGTGTTTTTCCACCCCTCAGATTTCCGACTAACATGATGCTGGCAAATCTGCCCGCAAAAGCAAAATTATTTGAAAGACCGATTAATACAACAGCTGAAAAAATACTACTTACTGCTTTGTTTACAATTTTTTTCTTCATGATAAATTTATTCTCCTTTTTTATTATTTTAAAAAATCCTTACTTTGTGTGTTTGGAACTAAAACGGCACCCTACAACAAACTCCCCACAAAAAATTTTTATATTATCCCTCCTAAAAAAATTATTAGATTTTTTCGTTTTACGGAGAATTTCCTCCATCATTTCTGAAGTTATATCAATTCATCTTAATACGTATATTTAATCTACCAAAAACACCGTTAAACTAGTACCTTAAACGTATACCGCAATGCCAAAAAAATCTTACGAGCTATATGCTACCATGTTATTAAATAAAAATCAACAAAAATTACTAATTTCTAACTTAAACACAATTATTTAGCATTATTTTACATTTATATATACAAAATAATTATATATTTTAAAATAGGCACAATATTATGCTGCAGTTATCGAAAGGAAACTATGCAAAAGAGGGAACAAAGGTGTTCTGGAGAGAACCGTATACGCCTAGGTTCCCCGAAAAGCAAGGTATACTCTTACAGAGGTTGGATACAGACCTAAGCCTATACTTAAATCTATAGAAGAATGGGGAAGCTATTATAAGTCTTTAAATATATAAATGACAATATTTGTGTTTAGAATTTATACATAAAATAAAAAGACACAGTATGTCGCAGCCGAGAAACTGTAATATACTGGGTTTTGTTGCTAACCTCGAAAATAACAAACAAAATTAAAAAGTTCTACATTTTTAGACTTATTTTTAAAATTGTTTAATATCAGATTTAAAAAAATTACAAAAAATTTCTCACCTGGATGTTAAAACTTACGCTACAGACGCATGGAAAGCATATTCTCATGTCGGAAAATCTCCAAACACCACCGAACCTATTTAAAAAATATTATTTATATGATATAATATTAATATAAAATTTCCTATTATATTATAAGGTTTATCTATAAAACGTCCGACAAAACATCCGATAAAATATCAAGGGCAGGGAGTGAATCATTTTTATGACCGTTAAAGAGCTATCTCAGCTTTATTATTTGAAGAAAGAAATAAAAATGCAAAGGGAAAGAATCAGCGAATTAGAAGCCATAGCGACAGGTTGCACCGGAAAAATCACAGGTATTCCCGGAGGAAACTCTAAGAGTAATTCAGATAAAATAGGGAGATATGCTGCTCAGATAGCTGATCTTAGATGTCTGCTCGACTTAAATTTGAAGAAAGGCTTTTTCGAGCTCAACCGGCTGACGCAGTACATACAAGATATTGATGATTCCCTGGTCAGACAAATTATGACATATCGGTTTATATACGGCTTCAACTGGCAAAAAACAGCACTTATTATTGGTGGCAATAACAAGCCGGATGCCCTCAGAATAAAGATGTATCGCTATCTGAAAAACAGGCAGCTGAGTTAACATCTATGTCTAAAGCTTTTATTTTTCAAAAAGGGGAGTGGTCTAAAATAAAGGACTGGATCGGAAACTCAAAATCGGGGCACGGATTAAATGGCATTTCCTATAATGGAAACCATGAACGGGAAAAACATGATTTTTACGCAACAAACCCACATTCTGTAGATATATTCCTTGAGAGAATAAAAAAAGACAATATAGTTCTACCCAAAACTATCCACGAGCCCGCCTGTGGTCAAGGGCATATCTCAAAGGAACTTGAGAAGTATGGTTATAATGTGGTTTCATCTGATTTGTACGATTATGGCTATGGAAAGTCCGGACTGGATTTTCTAAAAAGTATAGATAAAGCGGACTGTTTCTTTACAAATCCGCCTTATAAATTTGCATTACAGTTCGTAGAGAAATCGGTAGAAAACCTAAAGCCTGATGGGATGAGCATTATGTATTTAAAGATTCAGTTTTTGGAGGGAAAAGAGAGAAATCTATTTTTCAAAAAACATCCGCCAAAGTACGTTTATGTGAACAGTTCAAGACAAATGTGTGCAAAGAATGGGGATTTTGGGGGTTCACCCTCAAATTTGATGTGTTATGCTTGGTATATTTGGGACAAAAACTTTCATGGGGATACAATAATTCGGTGGATTGATTGAACCAGAAGAGAAAGGCCGGTGTGGATTCACAGGAGCCTGAGGAGGGGGCGGCATAATGCTGAATGCTATTGACGTTGCAAATTACTTCTTAAAAAAAGATAGAAACCGAAAACTTTTTAAAAATGATATCATAGAAAGAAACGGAAAAACCTTTTGTGAAGGAAATGTACGGCTGAGTATTTATTTACATATTGCACAAAACGTCTGGATTGCTAAAACCGGGGAAAAATTGATAGATGTTGATTTTTATGCATGCGATAATGGGGCCGTCGCCCCGGGCGTTCAGCGGCAGTATCGAGCATTAATCAATAACGTTCCGAAAACCCGAGAAATAGCCTTTTCAAAGGAACAAGAAGAATTTTTAGATACAATCTATGTTGCTTTGGAGAGTGCTGACATTGACGAGCTGATTGAGATATCACGTGAAGATCCTGAGTGGGAAAACAAGCATAGAAATTATCCTAAAGACAAACGAAAAATGGACTCTTTTAAACTGAAAGACCACTATAAGACTCAGTACGCTAATTTTGTTTGGGCTATAGGGCGGAAAGTTATCTGAAATATTCAAAGAAACACGACTATTTTAAGTTAATCAGAATACATTGCTTTTTCATGGTCCGAATACCCCTGAATAGTTGTGAACCTCAATCTATACCCTCATTGCAATGGTATTTTAATACATCCTCGTTTAAAATTACTGAATAATTTTCCTGTTTATAGCTATTCGACCAAGGCGAACCGGGACAATGAGTAATCTGCACGAGCTGACCTGCTGTATGGCCCTTGTATTTTTCTAATGTTGAATTTATGCTCAGAAGTTTTTCCACTCCGTCTTCGGCGAAAAGGATACGGCTCCTCCAAGGAGATTCGGATTCAGGGTGACTTTTAATTTTTTCTGCGTTTTCTTCAGACAGATCAATTTCCTCGAGTATTCTTTCAGCGTTATTGGGGTCATAACTTTCTTTTATTTTCTCTCCACCATATTTTTTATAGTTATCATAAACACTTTTAACTATAGGACCGTATTTAAAAGCATAGATTTTATCGTCAAATAGAGGTTTTTTTGTTTTACAAATATAGTCCGCAAAACATAAGTAGACCAATTTTTCTATTTTCAGATGCGTGCATGAAATTTTGGACAAAATGTATTTAGCAATGTCTGAGCCCTTCAAAACTCTGCCTTTTTTTATTTCACTTATAAAATCCCCTATATTGCTGATTACTTTTACATTCTCAAAAAAGCTATCGGCATTTGCGACTGAACTCCACGAACTGGATTCAGACAGAATACAGTGACTTGACAAAGAAACATCCTGGCCGCATTCAGTTTTAATCTGTTTTATTATTTTTGTGATATATTCGGGATTTAATTTGTCTTTATCCGTAATATCTATTGCAATTCTCGACCCGCACGCATACGAACTGCTCATAATTATATAATGCTGCTGCATTCTTTTCCCTCCTTCTTAGAAACCATCTGTTTTTCCCATTTGGTATACTCCTGCTTATACTTCTTGTGAGATTTGATATTGTTTTCTTCATCCTCAGCTGACCATATTTGTAATTCCCACGGAAATGCGCTATTATCCCCACATTTCTTAAAATATACGTGTGTAGCTTTATATCCATTTTTAGATGCATCATTGCACCTTAGCTGAACATTTCTGTCTCTAAAATCATCTTTATTTTTTAAGAAATTACATATTTCCTCGAAATTCAGGTTTCCATCCAGCACGATTCTGGCACCAAATAAATCATTTAGACACTTAAATAGGGGTATTTCCCCATATTCGTGGGGGCTTAAATTATACCTTTTTATTTTATCTTCAATAGAATTTGGTGTTTTTATCCTGCAAATTGCTCTATATTTATTTTCTAAAGTAAAATTTAAATCCACTGTGGACTCCAATAAGAATATTTGATATCTACGAATGGCTTTAATAAGGTTTTCTCTAATGTACACGTCTTTGACCAGATTACTCTTCAAATTAACTTTTATATAATTGGGGTGATTTATCCATAAAGTATTTTTCTTTAAAAACTGCTCTATTAATAAATTTACGATACTACCCAAAATTTCCTTCATAAACCTAAATAAAGCCCCCTCCTAACTCTATTAAAGTTTCAAGCTACCTGCTCCCGGTTCAGTTAATAGATATTAGAAGCAAAGCATATTGTACATCACTTTTATGAGCACAAAATCCGACTATATATTTATTATATCACTAATGGTTAAAAATGATAATTAGATTTAAGGCCCTCTACAATACCCAATAAATAAAGAAAAATTTGACTTATTAACAACAAAACACAGAAAAGCAAGACAAAATAAATCCACGCACGATTATGCGTGAACCTCATGAATTTATTTGTTTATACTCTCAGTACTATCATCTGTTGAGTATTTTTACTGCACGCTGTACATGGTCATCTTCCAGCCCTCTAATCATATTGTAATTAGCTTCCTTTCTTTTTGTCATTACAAAATAGTCAGAGAGCCAGCTCCAACTCCAAAAATCGTCGTCATCTAAAATGACAAATCTCCTTAAATTAGCTTTATCTACCATCCATTGTCTTATTTCCAAAGGTCTGGCGTCCGGTCCGGTTTCCAAATACTGGGTATAGTCGCTTACACTTAAGTCATACTTATCAAACATGTTTTTGAGCTGTTTCATTTTGTACAATTCATAGTCATCTTTGATAGACTCCGGATTCTCGTTATATAACCTAAAATAATGTCTCCATGATGACGACATTACGATATCCGCCTGAGTTGCTTCAACTATATCTTTAAGTCTTTTCACCCTAACTTCTTCTACGTATATTTTTTTGTTAAAGCTTTCCATGCTTTCATCGTTTAAAACTCCGTCCACGTCTAAAAATATAACTTTTTCGTATTTTCTGTTTTTATCATCTCTAATTCTTGATACATAGTCGTCCATTAATTTTAACTCCTAAACTTCAATATCCTCAATTTTCACTTTGTGGGTTTTAAGCCTTGAATCATAAGAAATTCCGACAGCCAATTTTTGACCTGTACAGTCTTTGAGAGATAGGGCATAACGTTTTTCTTTAATCTGTTTCAGTGCTTCATCCGGGGTGGAATCCTTTTTCAGTTCAATAATAAATGCGGGTTTACTCTTATTGATAGGATAAAATACAAAGTCCGCAAAACCAATTCCCGCAGGCATTTCACGAACAACTTTGTAATCCTCACGAGCGGCCAGGTACGCCAAGGTAATAACACATGCGAGAGAATTTTCATCGCCGTATTTTATTATAGGAATATTTATATCGTGTGCTTCTTGAATCAATTTTTCCATTGTTTCTGTGTCTTTTTTGAGCGTGGCTTTTAGCATTTCGTTTGATTTCATAACAATTTCGGAAACTGCACCCATCTGATGATTTTTAAGGGAATAATCAAATTTCATTCGAAGTTCTTTATTGGGAATAGTAAGGGTTTCATCGTGATAACTCAAAAATCCGTAAACAGCCATTGCAGAAAGTATCTCGTCACGAGTATTTAGATTTACTTGCTCCGCACTATAGCCTTCTAAATGAATATTTACGGGAATTCCGGATACCATTTGGACTATATCGTTTCTTACTTCTTCTACATTATTTTCAATATAGTAACTAATCTCGTCCATGGGTCCTGTATTGGTCCAGTAGCTTTGGCATCTACCTCTTTTTAGTGCGTATACAACTGACCTTGGATTATAAACATCATATTCTCCCAATGTTTTATATCCGTTATACCACTCTTTTAGCTCATTCATGGAAACTTTACTTTGCCTCGCACACAGTTCTTCTACTTCAGAATTTGTAAAACCGAAGTATTTGTCATAAGTATCATCATTTATAAATGTATATTCATCAAACATATTAGCGGTTGACCCTGAAAAATACTTGGCTATAGGCAAAACTCCTGTCATGTATGCAAGCTCTACATATGGCCTATCTTTTAGCAAATCCTCTAAAAATCTTAAAAATTCCTTTCTATCATTTTCTGAGAACAAGTTGTTATTAAAAATATAATCCCATTCATCTATTATGAATATAAAACTTTGCCCTGTTTCGTTATATAAATTCTCAAAGGCCTTGCCTAATTTTTCTTTTTTATTAATTTCTATCTCAAATTGATCTTTTAAATCTTCCGTCAATTGTTTTGTAAAACTGCTTATATATTCAGTATAGTTTGTATAATCGGAAGTTGGTTTACTAAAAGTGATGTAAACTACATTATGCTTATTCAAATGCTCTAAATACGAAGGGCTTTTACTTATCTCAAGTCTATCAAAAACCCCTTTGAAATCAGCATTTTTAGAGTAATAGGAGGCAAGCATCATGGCGTTTATCGTTTTCCCAAACCTGCGCGGTCTTGTTATACATACAAACTGGGATGCCGTACCGACTAATTCATTCATTTTTTCTATAAGTTTCGATTTGTCCACGAAATATTTTTCTTTTGTAGTTTTAGTAAATTGGTTTACGGGCGTAATACTGTTTAAAAAGTATGGCATCAAAAATCCCCCTTCCGGTACACCTATTCACAGTATAGTATTACAGTACTCTAATCAGTATTATAACGCTTTCCCTAATCGGTAGGGTATCTTAAAATTTTAGTTTCTTCAAGAGATAACCCGGTTACTTTTGAAATATCCTTATAGCTATATTTTTCGCCATCTCTGACGTTACAATTTTATGGTACGTTTTAGCTTCTTTTTTGTGGGATCCCCTATGCTTTCATTTTACCATCTTTTAATTTTACTGTCAAATCGCCTTGAAGTTGCCCCGAAACTATGAAACACTCAAAACAATGATTAAATTCGTTGCTTCGGCACGTAAATTCCTCGGTGAATTTGTTCAGACTGTGTTAATTTAGTATTTCTCCCCACAAATCATCCAGCCCTTCAATCATTTC
>CASPLG010000047.1 GCA_949422855.1 uncultured Eubacteriales bacterium
TGATTTTAATGGGTGGAATTATTGTTCTATTCTATTTGGCATTATATGGTAATTCAAATCAAATATATAATGACATTATCGTAGAAAATACTTCCATTTTTTCAAGCAATAAGTCAGCAGAAATAAATTTGCTTTTTGGGCTGATTTTTGCGGGAATAAGTATTTATACTATATTTTTCTTTGTTTCCGAAAAGAAACAGAACTTGCAGAAAGAAAAAAATATTTATTTTATTACCCCTTCAAACTCAAAATCAAAGGAGTTTCTATGTGTTCTAATTGTCTCATCTGTAATTTATATGCTGATTTTTGGAAATTCCTACCAAATAATTATAGCATCTTTGCTCTATGCGTCAATTTTGTTTGTAATTGACCAGGATTTACTTCATCCTGGTATTTGTACATTTTATTTGACTACTTATGCTTCTATTGGCATATATAGAATGTATGTATTTAATGGTGGCCAAAATTCGATTAATAGTATGGTAATTGCAGCTACTTCCTTCCTTTTTTCCTTAGTACCGTTTGCATTTACACACAAAAAAAACGCTATTATACGATTTGGAATGTTACAAAATCTTATTATTCCATTGACATTATTTATCTATTTATCAGATAAATATATGACTGGTAGTGGATGTGTCTCCATCAGTGCTCCAAATGCACTTAAAATAGTTATATGGATTCTTATTGCATTGTTCATTGTGGAAGCTGTATATATATTAATAAAAAAATGGAAAATTGCTGAGAGTATAGATGATGTGATAACAATTGGAAGTTGCATTACCATTATGGCCTTTAATAGATTTGATGGAACTGGTGCTATTATGTCCTCTGATATGCATCATCCATTTGAGAATATTATTGGCTTTTCACAGATTTTTCAATTAGGACAAAAACTCTTTAAAGAGTATATACCAGTTTCTGGGATGTACTCGATTATACAGGGGTTTATCTTTAATTTATTCGGAGACAGTGGAACATTTGCCAATTATTTTATTACCAATAATTTATTTTATCTCTTTATTATTATTCTTATAGTAATACTTTTGAGAGCACATATTACTGGTTCGTATGTTTTACTTTTATCAATGATTTTTTATTTTCAATCATATAATAGGTCTGCTTTTATGTTACCTATCATGCTATTGCTAGCTTGGCCCAAACTTATTGAGAAAAAAAATGCTTGGCTTATGATATGGTTTTTGTCCAGCCTTTTTCAAGGACTTTATTACCCACTCTATGGAGTGGCGACGTGTGTTGCTTTTATGCCTTTAGGAATATGGCAGGTTATATCATTTGTAAAAGAAGGGCAGTTAAAAAAGGAAACAAAAACTTTATCATTTTGGGGCGGATGGCTTATTTGCATTATACTTCTATTATTATGTATAATGTATTTGCTTGGAACTCTTAGACATATGCTTGCAATGTCTGGTCAAAGCATCCTTGCTGATGGTTTATCTCGGTTCGGGCAGTCTGTACCCGGCTGGTTTTTACCATACCTTGGAGATACTTATCTGACTATGAGAATAGCGATATATTATATTCTTACTTGGATGGTTCCAGTATCTTTAGTTTGGATAGCGTTTGCGCTTTCGCTTGAAATCGCAGAGATTTCTTTTGATACACGCATAAAAATAGGTAATATGAAAAATTTATGTCTTCTTACTGCAGCTGTAATTATGCCTATAATATGTTATACTTACACATTTATTAGACTGGATGTGGATGCAATTTATGCCAGAAGTGCTAGTGCTCTTTTTACTGGAGTAATCTTGATTTTGGTTTTTACATGGACTTATGTGCGAAGTGAAGCTCTTCGCTTACTGCTTATAGTAGGAATGGTTTCAATACCAGCGGCGGTGAATACAGAGGGGATTTTTGCTATTGAAGCAAATTCAAAGCTCTCTCCCTACTATACTGTTCCGGATGGATATATATATCTTGAGAATGATGTTATAGAAAAGCTAGGCACTGGTTTTATAGAGAAAAACCGCTATGATGATATAAAAAACATATACACAAATTTTAAAGAAAAAGATCGTTCTCTTTCTTATATGGGAGGCCCCTCCCAGTTCGGATACTTTTATCTCTTGGATATAAAGGGTGATGGGGTTATGGAAATTGCTCCTACTGTAAAAGGCTTATCTGCCACTGAAGAAACAATTGATATTGCCAGAATGAATAAAAGCATAATATCCCCATCATTTACACCATACTACAATTATTATTTATATCACTGGCTAGTGGCATCTGGTGAATATGTATGGGATCCAGAAAATAGAGAATTTCTTCCTAACACAGGTCTTTTTACGCACAGTGAAATAATTGAACAGAATAAAAATATCGATATTTCTTGGAATGACATGGATTTAGGGAAAACGGCGGCCTCTTGGGGAGCTTCAATGGCAAGCCTTGAAGGATTATTTTCTGAACCAGGAGTCACATATAATAAAAGAGCAGAACAAAATAGTATAATAATTGATTTCCAGGAACCTTTTGATGGCAATAATGCAGATTTTATATATCTGGAATTTGGTGGCATGGAAGAAAATTACGAATACACTCTATATAATTCAAGTGGGGAAATTTCACAAAAAGATATTTATCTAGGAAAATATTTAATGAAAAAAAATTACAATCCAGAAATGATAGTTCAGATTGGTTGGAAGGATCACAATGGAGAAATTCATACAATGAAGTGTAAGATGAGCAAGGGAAAACTGCTGATTCCATTGGGGGCTGGAGCGAAATGGCTCTTTAACCAGCATAGCTATATTTCTATTTCTGTATTTCAAAATGAAAATCAAGTGACAGTACCGGAACTTTTAGATGTTCGTATGCTCAAATTAAGAGAGGCGAATTAATCAACAGAATAGATATATGAGACATAAAATCCAACTTCTTATATCAATGTACAATCACGATTCATAACGTTAAACTAATATAGTATACCTTCAGGAGAAAATCTATGGAAAAAATGTTATTATTCATACCAGGGTACAATTGTGAAAAGCAGATAGTCAGGGTACTTAAACAATTGGATGGCAGCGTAATTCACTACTTTACAGAAGTTATTGTAGTAAATAATAGAAGCACAGACAATACTGAACGGGTAGTTGCGGAATGGATGGAGAGCCATAAAGAAATACCAGTAAAGCTATTTCGCAATGATGAAAACTATGGTTTAGGAGGAAGCCATAAAGTTGCATTTCGCTACGCAATGGACAATGGCTTTGACTATGTTGCAGTTTTACATGGTGATGATCAGGGGAATATTCATGATCTTCTTCCGATTTTAAAGAAAAATATTTATAAGCGATACGATTGCTGTTTGGGGGCACGATTTATGAAAGGCTCATCTCTCCAAGGATACTCAAAATTTAGAACTATCGGAAATATTGTTTATGATATGTTGTTTTCACTGGTATGCAAATTAAAAGTAGAGGATTTAGGTTCAGGACTAAATATATACAATGTGAATATGCTTAAAAGCAACTTTTTTTTAAAGTATCCGGATAATTTAATGTTTAATTATTGTATGGTTATGGCTATACAATATTATAGGCAAAAGGCGTTGTTTTTTCCTATTTCATGGCGGGAAGATGACCAGGTTTCCAATGTAAAGCTTTTTAATCAGGCGAAAAAAGTTTTAGGCTTGCTGATGAACTATATGTTAAATCATAAAAAGTTTATGGAAAAGGATCTTAGAGATGTACATAGGGCAGATTATACAGCAAAAGTAATTGCTAGTAATATAGAGGCATAAGATGAAAAGCAAAAAGTATTATGGAATTAATATATCTATATTTTTAATTACAATCGGAATTTTTATTAGAGTATTAAAAGATAGTTTTTCATGGCTTTCTATACAGGCATATATTGCCCCTATTTTCTTCTTAAGCTTAATTAGTATTCTAATTGTACATTCTATTAAAGCATTACGCCTGTATTTTATTATGCTTGAAACCAGGCTAAGCATAACAAGCTTTTTGCGAGTCTATGTAAAAACAACTCTTGTCAATTTAGTACTACCGTTTAAATTAGGTGAATTTTTTAGAATGTACTGCCTGGGACATGAGTTGAAAAGTTTTAAAACCAGCATTTTGTTGATATTAGTAGACCGATACTTTGATACAATTCCCCTTGTAATTCTTATTTTAGGCTTTACATTATTAGGTCAAGGATCCCTGAAAGGGGTTGTAATTATTTTAATTGGTTTTCTTGTTGTAATTACAATTGCATATGCTATATTTCCGTCAACATTTGCATATATGAATCGTTTCCTGATAATTAATACCAATTCTGAACGTGGGCTGATAGGTCTTAAGCTACTGAGAAAAATGCGATATTGGTATTTTTATATACAGGATTTGATAAAAGGCCGGGAACTTATCCTGCTAATTCTATCTAGTTTATCTTGGGCAATGGAGTATATTGCACTTTATTCTTTAATAAGAGGCATCGGCCATATGTTTTCTGTTACCGACTTTATTACATATATGGATTCTGTTTTTATAGGAAGTATAAGTGAATATATAAATCTTTATATCGGAATCAGCGCAGCAATATTAGTTGGAATAATAGCAGTTGTCTATGGAAAAAGTTTTGTTGTAAGAAAGAGGAAATCAGTATGAAGACCGTATGTATCTACGATAACCATACAGAGCCGAATATTTTTATAAAAAATATTATAGGACAAAAAAAGTTCGGAGAAGTGATTCTAAAACGCCAAAAGGTAAAAGAAAAATTCTGGACATTTATAAAAAAGCAGAAAGTAATCGACGAAATTTTAGAATGGGATTATGACTGGCAAATGGAAGCATTAATTGGAAAATTAAAACAGTTCAATTCTGACACTCACATTGTGCACATATTTTCGAATTTTATAGTACAAAACGAAACTAATGCTGGACTTCTACTAAAAAAATTACCTTACATTGCAGAGAACTATGTATGTTTTTCCGGAAATGCTCCTGCTTTATTTATGCTTGACAATATTCCGCTTTACTGTCAGATATTAGAAAGACATTCAAATATTCTTCAAAATGAAGAATTGTATGTAGCCTTTTCTTCTGATATTGAGTTTAAAAGGATTAACTCTACAGCATTTTTTAACTTAGGAATATATAGCAATTTTATGCAATATATTTCCGGTGGTTTTGATACCAGATTTTTCAATTCTGTTAAGGGGGATGAGTTTACTGTTATAAAAAGTTCAACAGATAAGAAAAAAATTAAAGCAGAATACCAATTCTATCAGTTATTGCCAGATTATATGAAAACATGGTTTGTTATGCCATATGATTACCAAGAGACAACCAAAGAAGCTTCTTATAAAATGGAGAGGCTTCACATAACTGATTTAGCAATTAGGTGGGTCCATGGAGCAATTACACTGGATGAATTAAAAAAACTGCTGGATAAAGCATTTTATTTTATTCAAACCCGAGAGAAAAAGCCGATCTCTCAAGAGGACTATGTTAAGTTAGAGCATAAACTTTACCTAGACAAGTTGGAACAGCGTATCAAGGCATTCAAAAGGCATGAAAAATACAGCTTCTTTGAGATGTTTGTTGGTATGGGGACAAAATTTTCAGGAATTGATGACATTTTAGAAAATTATAAACAAATGTTCTATAAAATTACAGGTAGTCTTAATATGCAGTATTTTAGTGTAATAGGTCATGGAGATTTATGCTTTTCTAATATGCTTTTTAATAAAGAGGCAGACTTACTAAAATTAATAGATCCAAAGGGAGCAGTTGAAGAAGATGAGCTATGGACAAACCCATATTACGATCTTGCAAAGCTTTCTCATTCAATTTGTGGCAGATACGATTTTTTCAATAATGGCCTGTACCATATATCTTTAGGCAGTGACTTAAAATTTAAATTGGATATTGACTTTGATAATATAGAATATACCAATAAGTTCAGGGATTATGTGGAAAATAATGGCTTCTCATATGAAGCAGTGCGGCTCTATGAGGTTTCACTCTTTTTATCTATGCTGCCTCTGCATATGGACAATCCGCAAAAAGTATTTGGATTTATTTTGAATGCTATTAATATTATGGGAGAATTGGAAGGATGTTTGAGGGATTAACGTTTATACTGGACATAGACGGTACAATATGTCCAATTAAGCACAAAGAAGAGCGTTATGAGGAACTAGTTCCTTATGTTGAAATGGTAAGTAAAATACAAGAATATAAAAAAAATGGTGCTAAAATAGTGCTGTTTACTTCAAGGAACATGAATAGCTATAATGGAAATATTGGACTGATTAATGCCAATACTGCTAAAGTTTTGCTACAATGGTTGGAGAAATGGAACATACCATATGATGAGATTATTTATGGAAAGCCATGGCCAGGACATTTTGGATTTTATGTAGATGACAGAGCTGTAAGACCAAATGAATTTTTGCAGTATGGCCCAGAAGAATTAGATAAAATTTGTAATAAAGATAGAAGTGGGGAAGGAGTATGATTTTTTTGAAGTAATGTGTTTTGCTGGTCAACCATCAATTTTTATATGCGGCTATTTAGGCGTAGAAGTCTTTTCATTTTATCTGCTTTTATACTTTTAAATTATATATGAAGGATGGAAAATATGGAGAAAAAATTAGATATCGTAATTACAATGGCTGGATTAGGAAGCCGCTTTAAAAAAGCTGGATATAATGTTCCCAAATATATGATAGAAGCTCGCGGAAAGACATTATTTGAGTGGTCTATGACTAGCTTAAGTGGCTATCAACCGATAGTTGAACAGTTTATTTTTATTAAATCCGCATGTGAAAAACTAGGTATTAAAAAACATCATGTAATTGAAATTGACTATTTAACCGATGGTCAGGCTACAACGGCTTTGTTGGGAAGAGAAGTGTGGAACAAAGATAATGGCTTATTAATTTATAATATTGATACCTACGTTGAAGCCGGAAATTTAACCTATAAGGAATTGAAAGGTTCCGGTTTTATTCCTTGCTTTGAAGGAGAAGGGGATCATTGGAGCTTTGTAAAGCTTAATGAGTCTGGTAAAGCCGTTGAAGTGAGGGAAAAAGTGCGAATTTCTAATTTTTGCACTCTGGGAGCTTATTATTTTAACAGTTGCAGATTATATGAAAACCTTTATGAACAGTATTATTCAACCAGAGAAAATCTGGAAAGAGGAGAAAAATATGTTGCCCCCTTATACAATTACTTAATCAAGCAAGGAAAAGATGTCTTTATTTCGATAGTAGATTGTAACGCTATTCATGTATTAGGAACGCCGGAAGAATTAGAAGATTTCTTACAAAATGCCTAGAAATTCCCGGTAAATAATTTTAGAAATGAGAATTTTGAAAGATGAAAGGACTATTACTTCAGTTTATCAAATTTTTTGGAATATCAGGAATTGGTTGGTGCCTTGACTTTTCTGTTTACATTTTTCTAACACAAATACTAAATTGGCCAGTATTTCAATCAAACTATTTAAGTTCAATATTAGCGGTTTCTTTAGTTTTTTATGTTTCAACACGGAAAATTTTTAAAGAGTCAAAATCAAAAATTTCTATTCGATCAAAGTATTTAATATACCTGATTTATCAAATACTATTATTATCTTTAGTTTCTATTTTAGGCCAATACTTATCAACCTGTTTGGGGACGCTGGGTCTGCATTCTAATATTACTAAAATACTAGCTAAAATAATTATTACTCCTATCACTATGATTATTAATTTTGTAGTTATGAAAATTATGGTGGAAAAATTGTAAAAAATATTGGCGGCCTAATAATGTGGTAAGCTTCATATTGGTAGGCATTTATGATAAAAATACTCCTTTTTGATGAGAATTATCATATCAGAATTCTTACTAAAAAGGAGTCATTTTTTCCAGGGACACAAATTTTTCACACTACCCTGCACCACACCTTGATGCCTTTTGTTACATCCTATACAGATTAGCTATATCGAAACATTCATACTGAAACTCATCTACCTGAACATATTTTTTAAATTCATCCACATTGATAATTGTATACCCCTTATACAGATAATCAAGAAAGCCGTCTCCCAACGCTTTTTCTTTACATTCCTCAAGTGTCCCCATTATTTTCAGAACTAGCTTACAGTATTCCAAAATTCCTCGCTGCATCTCTTCACAGTATTTCTTTTGTTCTTCCGTCCTAGAAT
>CASPLG010000048.1 GCA_949422855.1 uncultured Eubacteriales bacterium
CAAATTTTTGAAATCTCACTTTTGTTCGGAGCAGCTTTGGGTGCATTTTACGACCTCTTTCGAATAATCCGTATCTGCTTTAAATGCAAATTTTGGGATGTATTCATTCAAGATATAATTTATTTTTTTGTCTCGGCTGTTTCTACATTCTTGTTTATTTTATTCATAAATTCCGGAGAAATAAGATTTTATATATTAGCTGCAGAAATTATGGGGTGGATTTTATATTATATTACTTTAGGAAATCTTATATATAATATATTTTATAGGTTCTCTATTGTAATAAAAAAGTTTTTTATGCGCATATTTAAATCAATATCTGCTCCAGTGAAAAAAATTTGTAGAAAAATAAGAGTAATTGTTCCAAAAAATATTAATAAAAAATCTCAAATATAGAAATTACAGATAAAATTACATATTTGCTTGAATCTCATTATTTAAAAGGGTAATAATATATGTTATAGTATTGCGTAGTACAACAAATGAAAGGACTTATAATATCTATGAAATTGGTTTTTGCACGAAAAAAAAGAGGAAAGTATCTTTTTAAATTAGCTTTGATGTCAGGACTGGTTTATGCTGCATTTATCTTTGCAAACCAAAGAATGCTTATTTCCAATAAGAAAAAACAGATTAACGAAATGAAAGAAAAAATTTCTCTGCAAGAGGTTAAAATAGCAGAAATCAGATCAGAACTAGATGCCCTGGATTCTGATGATGCCCAGTATGTAGAACGCATTGCTCGTCAAGAATTAAAACTTTCTAAACTTGGCGAAAGGGTCTTTGTGAACGCTAAGGGAAATTAATTTTTTTGTAATTTTAAGGAGGATATTGTCGTTTTATGCAGAACTTAGAAGTAGGACAAATTGTAGAGGGAAAAGTTAAAGGAATTAAAAGCTTTGGGGCTTTTGTTGAGTTGCCAAACGGAGATGTGGGACTGGTGCATATATCTCAGGTCTCTGATGACTACGTTGAGAATATATCAGATAGGCTGACAGAAGGACAAGATGTTAAAGTTAAGATTCTGAGCTATGAAGAGGTCGACGGAAAAAAGAAAATATCTTTATCTATCAGGCAGGCTGTTTCGCCTTCTAATCCCTACCCTAGTTCGGGCGGTTTTAAAAGAAAGGATAGCCAATCAGGATCAAAACCACATGGCAGATTTAATAAGAATGAGTCTCAAAAGTCCAACAACTTTGAGGATATGATGGCTAAATTCAAACGGGAAAGCGACGAAAAAATGAGTGATCTCAGTCAGCGTTTGGATGGATTTTAAATCTCCTTAGTTTGATAAAACAAAAAGCAGAGACCCCCTGTAATTGGAGGTCTCCTTGTTTTTGTTATTTCATGTGCTTGAGAAAAAGTTTTTCCTTTCCGGAAACATCACTCTTCTTCGCCTCCCGAATATTACTTATTTCATGGTATGGAACTTCCTGCGTACCCTCTATAGTGCCCGGCATATTTAGTTCCGTGGCTGTTACTACTAAATCATTTACTCCAACCGATCTTGCCGTTACCAGACGTAATGAACCCCAGTCTTTTCTCTCAAACTTTTCATATGCATCCTTAGTAATATTAACAGTATCCAAAATTCCCATTTAGTATCAATCCCTTCTAATATAATTTGTGGATTTTTCTGAATTCACATGTATAATATACCATATATCCATATATTATTCAATATATGCCCTAATATTTTATTAATATTTAGTATATTTTAGGTGGGATTAACTATTTTATACTTCACTGTATAAATACGATAATTATACGTTGACTTTATTCTTATTTTTATGTATTATATATATAGTCATTACCCTAGTGAATGACTTAAAAAAGTTTTTGTAAACAAAAGGAGGAACTGATTATGGCAAAGAAAAAATTAGATGAAAATAGTCTGGACGGCGCTGCAGGGGGATATATATATGATACCGGAGACTGCTTAGGGGTTGTAAGTGATCCCCACGAAGTTGTCGATGAAGACGGCGTAAAGCGCACAGTGGAAGATCAGGTTGCCGGACCCGGCAGATACTACTTAGTTAACGATGACGGAGACGGTTCTCTGTTAGGCGTATACCGTACAAAAGATAAAGCAATTCAAATGGCAAAGAAAAAAGGCCAATCTCAAAAAGAGCTCTCTGATTTAGAGCTATGCATTCTAAGGAATGCCCCCCATGACGAGTAAATAAACTTTGTATAACTTAATATTTTATTTATGTTTAACATGTACATACTAGGACTATCTATTGATATCCTACTTATGTAAATTTTTATAATTATATGTTGACTTTATTCTTATTTTTATCTATTATTTATATGTAGCCGTTACTTTGATAAACGGCTTAAAAATTTTTGTAAATAAAAGGAGGAACTGAGTATGGCAAAGAAAAAATTAGATGAAAATAGTCTGGATGGTGCTGCAGGGGGATATGTATTTAGTGCCGGAGAATGGGCAGGCGTTAAAGACAAGCCCTACGAAGTTATAGATGATAGAGATGGCAGCGTATTGGGCAGATACAGCACCAAAAAGGAAGCAATCCAAATGGCAAAAAGAAAATTTCAAAGTCAAAAAGAGATAGGCTCCTGGGAAGAGTTATACAGTCTGCGGCAAGGATAAATAAACTTTTTAATAAACATAAAAAAACGGCCACACTATGAAGTGGCCGTTTTAAGGTTAAACTATTTGCCCGCTAACTCCAAGAATTTGTTATTATTAAATTTGGCAGTGCTCAACTTAAAAGCTGCGCAAAATACCTTTTTAAATTGAGCAGCGTGCAAGTTGCCCGATTTTTCTTCTTCAAAAGATAAGACATCGTCCCTCAGCCTAACATTCTTAATTGCATCATTCAGCATTGCTTCTGTTTTAACAAGATTAGCGTCCTTTTTATTGTCGAACGTTACCTCATACTTGCCATCCTTTACAATCTCGATCTTCTTTATTATATCTTCCACTGCTCTCGACATCATTATCGCTCCCTCTCAATTTTATTTGTAAGGTAGAGACCTTACACAACTTATTATAGCATAATATACATAAATGTCAATACTTTGTATTTAAAAATATCAAATATTTCCTAAAAATTACTATTTTACCTCGTTGCATAAATTATTAGCACTGACAAAACACTATACCGTCAGCAGCATAGGGAGCGCCATATGCGTAGATATAAGAAAGCTAGATATGTAAAATAAGCTTTATTAATCCCGCATTTGAAGGTGTTTTACACTAAATCAAGCGTAGTATTTCTATTTATCTTAAGTACCATATTCTCTTTTTTGGCGCTACCACGACATATGACAAAGCTCAATTAAAAAGAGAAAATTACTACCTTCATGAGTACTTTTTTCGTTTATCCCCATAACTGAACAAAAATAAACTACATATTTCTAATGAATCTTGTTGCTCTATAGGTTTATTGAATATTTTTCATACATATATTTTATTATTCAGAGTTTAATTGTAACGCATAAAAGGGTGATATAAATATATGAATCTGAAAAAAACGGGATTACTAGTTTTACTTTGCTGTATTTTTATACAAAATACCTCGGGGTCAGGTGTACACGCAGAGACAATTTCTGTGTCAGCTAAAGCTGCATGTTTAATTACTTCAGATTCAGGTCAAATTATCTTTGCAAAAAATGAAAATCAGTGTCTGCCTATGGCAAGCACAACAAAAATTATGACGTCTCTGTTGGCTCTAGAATCACTGGAAGCATGCGGTAACAAAACAGTAGAAATAACAGATGAAATGGTCAGAGTAGAGGGAACTTCTATGGGTTTAATGGCGGGTGATGTTGTAAATCTGGAAGCACTCGCAAAGGGAATGCTGCTGTGCTCGGGAAATGATGCTGCAAATGCTTGTGCTATAGCCGTTGGTGGAGATAAAGACAACTTTGTTTCAATAATGAACGACAGAGCAAAACAAATTGGCATGAATAACACAAGATTTGTCACACCATCCGGTCTCGACAGCGGAGATCACCATTCAACCGCTTACGATATGGCTATTTTGGGAGCCTTTGCTATGGATAATGACAGATTTATGTCAATATCCTCGAAAAAGAGTGATAAAGTTACATTTGTAAATCCTCAGAAGACTGTTTCCCTCAAAAATCACAATAAATTATTAAGGCTCTACAACGGATGTATCGGGATTAAAACCGGGTTTACAAAGGCAGCGGGAAGATGTTTGGTTTCATGTGCGGAAAAAAACGGAGTCAGATTAGTTGCTGTTACATTAAATGCCCCTAATGATTGGGATGACCATAAAAATATGTTCGATTACGGGTTTGAAAGGACTGTAAGCGCAGACTTTAACGACAAGTCATTCAAATCTTCAATTCCGGTCAGGGGCGGAACTGAAAACAGTATCGCAGTTTGCAGTATGTCCTCCTTTTCCCACTCTTTCCTGAAAGGTGATGAGGCAAAGGTAAAAAGAGTAGTTGAGATGCCGGAATATTGTGACGCTCCAATCGAAAAAGGAAAAATTGTCGGTAAAATAGTATACCTCTTTGATGACAAGGAAATCGGAAGAAATGATATAATATCAGAATCTTCAGTGGAAAAAATTCCTACAAATTATGGTATCTGGAACAGCATAAAAGATTTTTTCTCAAGTATATTTTCTTTCGGCAAATAATTTCAGCTTTTCCTGCCCGCACCCAAGCTCCTAACTATCGTAATCTTTGAGCCATACTCTACACTGCCACCTTCCTGATGATCCGCATATCCAACAACTTGTCCTTCCGGAACGTTGTCATTGTAGCCCCAGGACTCCTCAGGTATCAGCCCCATAGACGACAGTGCCAAAGATGCCTCTGAAATCGATTTTCCGGTAATTGCGGGCAACTGCCTCATTTTACTGCCCTTACTTATATTTACGGCAACAGACGACCCTTCATCTATGCTCTCCCCCGCCCCCGGGGTCTGAGATGTAACACGGCCCTGTGCTATTTCATCGCTGAATTCCTCAGATAAAAGCAATACTTCATATCCAACTTGAGATATATCTTGCTTTTTAAGATCTTCAAACTTTTTTCCTGTCAAATCCGGTACTACTATCTTATTTTTATCGTTGCTTTCGCTTTCCTTATCTAAATCTACATTGTAAACCTGGGCCTGTTCCCGGTCATTATTCCCGCTTTGCAGATTCTTAAAATTGTTCTTCTTCAAAACAAACCAATAAATCACAAAACATGCAACTAAAACTATCAAAGCAACTACACATGATAATACCCCCAATATAAAATTCTTATTTTTGTTTTCTATCGGATTATCCTTTTTATCAGTTATATTGCCAACACTTTCTTCCTCTGCCAAGGATATCTGAGCTATTGGAGAATTTGAAAGTTCCACCTTAAGCCTTTCAAATGACAATGTCCTATTGTTGGGGTAAACCCTGAGCCCGCTGGCTATCCCGGAAATAACATTGTCGGGAATAACTCTTACAATATCTTTAGGCATAAATAGTCTGTCATCCTTTTTCCTCTTAGTAGCATTTAGAGGAGGCTCCCCCGTAAGTGCCAAAAATAGACATGCCGTGAAACCATATACATCGGTACTTTGGTCTGTATCGTATATTTCTATGTACTGTTCCAGTGCGGAAAATCCATCATAAAGCTGAGCCTCTATTGGAGAATCTAATTTTCTTAAATCTTTCGTCGCAAAACCACTAAGCCTTAAGCTGCCATCCTCCTCTACCAATATATTGCTCGGCGAAATCCCCAGATGTAGAACTCCGGCCTCATGCATATTCCCCAAAGCGGACGCTAAAGGCAAAAACATACCCCTAGCTTCGTCCCAGGGAATAATCCCCGATTTATCCCCGAGAAATTTATCTAACTTTCTGCCCTCTATCCATTCGATTATTACATATGCGGTCCCATTTTGGTTAAATATATCGTATATTGCGGACAGTGCCGGAATATTTCTCAGTCTGGCGGCAGCTCTGAAATATTTCAAGAATTTACTCAGCTGCTTATCAAACAAAGTGCTTTTGTATGGCGAAACCCTTACACTTGTAAAATCTTCGCCTCTAGTACAAATGCCGCTTGGGAAAAATTCCCTTATATAAACTTTAATTTCTTTAGCTGTATCATAACCTATATAGCTAAGCCCTTCACCGTTTATCTCAAGCCCCGTCCCCACCGCATAACGTGAGCCTATAATTGTTTTTTTAGGTAAAAACGGAGTCTCTTGCGCAGCTCCTCGTCTTTCTCCACATTTACTACATATATCATCACCATTTTTTAACTCCTCCATGCAACCCATACAAAGGTTTTTTATATCTTTCATGGTATACCTCCCCAAAAAACAATTTTTATAGTAAAACTGTAATTTATATTACTCCTTAACCGCAGCCAAATCAACCCACTTATTATTAAATTTAAAAATTATTTACCAGCTCTTTTATGTTTGCTTCGATATTCTTCGGAATCTCTCCCAAAGTGTCCGTTCCTTCCAACAAAACACTGCCTATCAGAGAGCAATTTATTATAGTAAAAATTTTATTTAACTGCGCCTCCATAATTTTTATCCCAAACGTGCCCTTCGAACCGCATGAGGCTAACAAAACAGCCTTCTTTCTTTTATCTATAGGGGGTCTGAGATTACCGTAAAACCTTGCACAAAAATACCGCTGCATTCTGTCTAACACGGCTTTCATCGGCGCAGGAAAAGAAAAATTATAAACCGGAGATACAAAAATTAATAAATCTGCTTTTTTTAGGTATCTATCTATATCGTCCATATCGCTAAAAACACATGCCCTGTGGACTTTACAGTACCCGCAGTCTATACACGGATTTACATTCCTTTCGTAACAGTCAACTATACCAAGTTCTGAAACTTTAACGTGTTCCATAAATATATCAAGTAGTTTATGTGTATGTCCCTCTCTATGCGGCGATGAAAAAAATATACATGCTGAATTTACTTCCTTTTTCAACCTCATTTCTCCTTTTTAACCAGGCTTTTTTGTCTGTGAGCAAAAACACTTTGTATAAGACCTATCCCCAGGTAAAGGCACGCCGAAGAAGAGCCTCCCGCACTGAAAAAAGGCAGCGTCACACCCATAACCGGCAATAAACTAAGACACATCCCTATATTAAATATCATCTGGGACAGGACAAGCCCTAAAAATCCAAAGCACATTATAGTCCCGATGTTGTCGCATGACTTTTTGGCAATGTAAATAACACGTAATAACAGTAAAACAAGTAAAATTAAAATTGACATACATCCTAAAAAACCAAGCTCCTCCCCCGCAACAGAAAATATAAAATCACTTTCTTGTATAGGCACCGCACCATTTGCAACACGTGGTCCTCTAAATAATCCATATCCACTAAATCCCCCCGAAGCAATGGATAGTTTGCCTTGTATTTGTTGGTATCCCATATTGAGAGGATCCGATTCCGGATTAAGCTGGTTTATAATTCGCTGTTTTTGATAGTCCGCCAAAACATACTTCCACGCTAAAGGTAGCATGAGCACTCCCAAAGAAAGTGCCAATGCAAAATATCTTAGCTGTATCCCCGAAATAAAACTCATGAATACTGCCATGCATAAAAATATAATTGCCGCACCATCGTCCCCTTGAAGATGAGTCAATATAACAGGTATCAGCGCATGAATAACAACTAAAATCATATTCCAAAAAGAGGTTATCTTGTTTTTTTCGATAATAATCGAAAGATGTTTGGAAAAAGTAATTATAAACCCTATTTTTACTAGCTCGGAGGGCTGAAAAGTAATCCCACCCGGGATATTTATCCACGCCCTGGCATTAACCCCTGATGAGCCCTCAACGCTTATGCCAAAAAACAAAGTATATACTATCATCAATATACAAAATATTCCTATCCATATCCATTTATCGGCTAAAATCCTATAGTCTATAGCACTAATTATAAATGCTCCGGTCAGACCCGCAGTCATGGCTATGAGCTGTATATTAAAGTAATTCATCCCCTCAAGTGAAACACTTTTCATCAGTGCCAAACTAAAGCCCGATATTAAAAATATAATTAGCCATAAAAATTTATCACTTAACTTTACCGACTCTTTGAAACTAACTAACAAATTTGACAAAGTATTGCCTCCCTAAAAACTCACTTCTAACCACT
>CASPLG010000049.1 GCA_949422855.1 uncultured Eubacteriales bacterium
CAAAGTGATGCTGCGTTCCATCTGCGTCAACAAATACAAATTTATGCTTGCTTTCGCTGTTCATTTTGTCGTGTGCTGCAAGTGGGAACAGTAATTGATTAAAATTGAGTCTCCACCCAAGACCTGACGGTGAAGAATTTACATATCCGTCTTTATACACATTTTTATAAACAGAGGTGTTACAATATTCATTATAATTCAAACTATTATACGTATTTTGCACAGAAATAGGTAATCTCAAGCCAGATGATGTAAGTAAATTTTCTCTGATTACCAAATTCCCTGCATAATTGTTCACCATACCAATACCGTACACGCCCGCAGAATGCTCGGAATACGACCAATACGGCTCTTCTCCGACGTAGTTTTTGTAACGAACCAGAATTCTCGGACGAATGCCATCATATTCCGGATTCGTCCCCCTGTCTGCCGATACAAACTCTACAATCCCATCGGTATCATCTTCATCCGCATACAGTTTTACACCGTAATTTTTATTGACGTCGGGAAGCTCGTACCACTCTTTTAAGGCCCTTGTTATATCCCACGTAAACTGATTATTTTGTCCGTCCGAGATTTGTACATCTTGAATAAAATCCTTAGTTTCAGGTGCATTATTAGATGTAATATCACTTTGGTTCCAACTTCCAACAACTTGTTTTAATTTTATTTGTTTCCCTTGAGCCGGGACTTTGTCGGGTGGAGTGAACAATCTGAGTTTAGCCTCGGTTATCATCTCGCCCTTGTTAAGTTTCGGAAGACCGGTAAACTTTAAAAACGAACTGCACATACCGCCACCAGGTTCTTTTCCCACCTTAATAAACTCGGATTCTGAGTAATTATCGCCAGGTTTTTCGCTGCTGACATATGCGTCCTCTATCTTCGACGCATCGATATTCATGGTCTCCGTAGGTTCTATATTTTTAGAGTGCACAACCGCCAGCATACTGCCATCGCTAAGACTAAAGTGTTTAACTGCCTTCTCACGCTTTAAAATATCCTCAGAGATTATTCTTAAGTTTTCTAAATTTTCCATCATATCAAACATTCCTTTCATTAAATAAAATTAGATATAAAAAACAGACAGGCTGATATGTAATTCTGTCTGCTTTTATTTGTTTTGAGTAAATTTAAATAAAACCATATTTGTGCTTTAATTTGTCTATCTAATACAAATTAGTCGGATATCCACATCAATATTTGGCTTATTTTTATAGCAATATACTTTAATTAACCCCTTCTCAGTTGTAATTCTTGAAATATTGCTCCAAGCCTTAATCTGAGCTTTTGATATCCCTGTGTCATCATCAAGCAAAACATCTATAATCGGTGAGTCTGTTTCTAAAATTCCATCTATTTTGATGATTTGTGAAAACCCTCCGGTTGGTCCTTCTTCCCAATTTTGACCGATAGTTGCCGTAAATTGGACTTTGCAAGCACCATTATTCCTGATTTCCAGATTATGCCTTGCTTCTATTGCGGACGTCCCACCGGTTCCACCGATGTCTGTCGAAACCGGGTCATCTTTCATAAAATAGCTCACACTATTACCGTTCCCCTGACCTATAACAACAAAAGTTCTATCATTTATCATAAAAATTCCGTTCACTTCAGACTTTTCTTCATGCGGCACAAATCTATAACCATCGACCGTAGTTAAGTAACTGCGTGGCGCCTCATGATATAGGTAGAGCTTCGAGCCATCATTAAAACAATTGTCAAGGGAATCCAACGGCACATTTATTTCATGAAGAAGCTGTGGATTATATGTGCTACAGTTATATATTATTGATCCTACAGTGCCTATAATATATAAATTATTCACATAACCTATCGATGCTATATCATAAAATATACCGTCAGTGTTAATTTTCAGCCATTCATTTTCCTCCTCCGTGCAGTAATACAAACTCCTCGCTCCAGCCGTCATCATGCCGTTGGGAGAGGACGTTATGTATATAAAATCGGTCTCTTGTGTGCCTGATATTGTTGTAAAAGACGAAAAATCATTCGTTACCTTTATCCCCGAATTCGTGGCAAGAAAATATCTGCCTTTGGGCGATTTACATATCCTCCTTGTTACAAATTCTTTTGTCTCAGTTGTCCAAGACTTTCCGCCGTCAGATGAAATCGACAAATATCCCTCGTCGTCATCCGGGTAATATACAACATATTTATCAGGTATATCAGCATAAAATGTCACCTTTTTAGATAAAATTTTCTTGTCATTTGTCCCTGTAATGCTCCATGAAACTCCGTCTTCCGACGTTATAAATTTATCGCCGTACATCACGCTAAATCTGTTTTCAGCCCACACCCCCTCGCATGGACTTTCATCTACCGGCACCCCCGGTAGCCTTATACTATTCCACTTATTTACTAAAATATCTTGTGCATGAATAAAATTATCAGCCATTATTATACCCCCTGTAAAATTAAATTCTCTAATTTTCGTCCGTGATTTCTCCCGTCAGTAGATGTCATAACAATATTTAAAAATCCTCACGATATCATCCCCTTTATATGACAGAAAGCACAGCAAATCAGCTATAATATAGCCTTTTTTGTGTGCTAATGCTTCTAATTTAGTAGATTTGACTACCCACTCAATTGTTGTTTTTAAAAATAAAATTCAGAGTGCCTGTTGCATCTACCACAGCTTTTTTCACCAAAGAGCACCAGAGATTCTCGTCAAACTCCGATATAATTTGACTTTGCGACCGAAGATTATTTATGAACGTCTGAACCTCGTTCTTTCGAGAAATTAAATCCTGTTTTTTCTCTTGCACTATAGACAGTTTGTTTTTCGTAGTTTCGAATCTTTCTGTGTAAAAGTTATATTTTTGACTGTATTTAGCTTGATTCAGAGGCTTCCTCGCATTCTCATATATAAGCGACCGCATAAGTTCAACGATTATGGCGTTCTCCTCCTTGAGCTTTTCTATTTCCTCATCAACATTTTTTGTATCGATGAGGCTTAAAATAAGACTTTCGCAGTCCTTTATAACATCCTCCTTATTTTTGACCAAATCATTAAATGCTTTCACAAATTGTTCTTTTATCTGCTCCTCATAAAGGTGCGGAGTTTTACACTTTTTACCTTTGTACTTATTGTTGCACCGCCATATTATTCTTCTGTATTTAGAGTTTGAATGCCATACCTTCGACCCATAGAGCCCTCCACATTCACCGCACTCTATTTTGCTCGAAAACAGGCTCGTCGAGCTAAGGTGACGTGCTGATTTACCCCTCCTTTTAAACTCTGCCTGCACCAAATCGAACGTTTCCGGCGATATAATTGCCTGATGACTGTTTTTGACGTAATACTGCGGAATTTCACCCTCATTCTTCTTTTGCCTCTTCGTTAAAAAGTCCACTGTATAGCATTTCTGAAGCAGTGCATCACCTTTATATTTCTCGTTTGTGAGTATGCTTTTTACTGTGGTTGCCGTCCATTTATCTCTGCCGGCCGGAGTTTTAATGCCTCCAGCTTCGAGGCGTTTTGCAATCGCTGAGAGTGCCTTCCCCTCGAGAAACAGCCGATAAATAAGCCTCACGGTTTCAGCTTCTCTTTCCACTACCTTTGGCAAGCCATTATCTCCTTTCTCATATCCTAAAAAATGTTTGTAGGGCAGGCTCACTTTTCCATCCGCAAAGCGTTTACGCTGCCCCCACGTTACGTTTTCACTTATCGACCTCGATTCTTCCTGTGCCAGCGAACTCATTATTGTAATAAGCAGCTCCCCTTTGGAGTCCAAAGTATATATGTTCTCTTTCTCAAAGTAGACTTCCACATCTTTTTCTTTGAGCTTCCTTACCGATATTAAAGAGTCAACTGTATTTCTAGCAAACCTTGACACCGATTTTGTGACTATTAAGTCTATCCTCCCGTCGAGTGCGTCCTTTATCATTTGATTAAAACCATTACGTTTCTTGGTGCTTGTAGCTGTTATGCCTTCGTCCGTGTAAATGCCCGCAAACTCCCAGTCATTCCTTGATTTTATATATCGTGTGTAATAGTCAACCTGTGCTTCGTAACTTGTTAACTGCACCAGATAGCTCTAATTTGAACCCGATAGTGGTTTTCTTTTACCAAGGATTGTTTGTGGTGCAAACATTGCTAAAGAGATAGGAATTTCCTGTCTCTTTAATTTTTCATTTCTATTTTTTACAAATGGAAGGTGTTTTTTGATGCAAAATATTAGATATATTTTAAACATAATTCATAGATTTTTTGTGCATCTTTTCAACTTATTTAATTTGCAATTACGTATAAACTGTTGTATAATATATACTATTTTATATTAATTATTCAAAATTTTATGTATAAATACGCAATTGCGGAAGGCTTATATTGGTCGTGAATTAGAGGAGGTATGAAGATGAGGCAAAGGCACAGCACGATAACAAACAGCAAAAAGTCAATAGAACCAATCATCGCAGACAGGTTTAACCGGAAACTTAGATCTTATGGCTTGTCTTATAGGCTTGAGAACGAGCCCCTGAACGCACAGATCGATAGTGCCTTGGGCGAGTACTATTCTAAAACTGGCGGGCGAGGAGGTAACAGACCTGACGTTAAATTACTGCTGAAAGATGAAAATTTAAAATCCTACCCTGTTCTTATTGAGTATAAAGGATATAAAGATAGATTGGTTAAGCTCAATTCAAATGGTCAGGTTGACAATATAAATGAGAAAAATGAACCAAATTTAAATAATATATCTAAATATGCAGTTAACGGGGCTGTCCACTATGCTAATGCAGTGCTCCATTATACAAACTATACAGACGTTATCTCTATAGGTGTAACGGGCTACAGAGACGAAAGCGGGGAGGTCAGAGACTCTATAGGGACATATTTTGTGTCGAAAGACAATTTCGGAGTTGGGCAAAAGGTCGATGATTATTCGGACCTTTCGTTTTTAAAAGGAGAAAACTTTAGCAAGTTTATTAAAAAAGCTAAAAATCTCTCAATACCTAGGGATGAACTTAACAGAATAAAAGAAAAACGTGAAAGAGAAATTGACACAAGCCTAGTGAAACTTAATAATGATATATATAAAAATGAGCAAGGGCTCAGCGAACGGGATCGGGTATATATTGTTGCAGCTTCGATTATTGCAACTATAGGCATTCCGGGAAAGGTTGCACCCCTTGAAAAATCTGATTTAAAGTCGTCTACCGAGGAGGGATATACGGACGGAGATATAATTGTCAAAAAAATAAACTCTTTTCTTAAAAGAAAAAGGTTACCCACAGGGAAAAAGGAGCTTATTGTCAGAACCCTCCAAAATACACTGACAAATAATAACCTCAACCGGGTGAAAAACGGTGAGAGTCAATTAAGACGTGTATTCTGCAAAGTCATTGATGACTTGGGAATTTACTATAAAATAGGGCTAACGACCGACTTTACCGGGAAACTGTTTAATGAAATGTACAGGTGGCTCGGGTTTACTCAAGACAAACTAAATGATGTTGTACTTACTCCTTCTTATGTGGCAACTCTGCTTGTCAAGCTCGCCCGGATAAATAAGGATTCTTATGTGTGGGACTTCGCTACGGGGTCGGCGGGGCTTCTTGTTGCAGCCATGAATGAAATGATAGTTGATGCGAAAAATAAAATTAAGTCTCCGGAAAAGCTTGAAATTACCATAGCTGATATCAAAGCTAATCACATCCTCGGGTTGGAGATTTTGCCGGAAATATACATACTTGCCGTACTTAATATGATTCTGATGGGTGATGGGAGCTCCAATATTTTAAACAGAGACTCCCTTAATGATTTTAATGGCAACTATAAAGTTAACGATGGTGAGAGAGAGTTCACCGCTGATGCATTTATTTTAAATCCACCTTATTCAGCACCAGGTAATGGAATGATTTTTGTGAAGAAAGCCTTGTCTATGATGAAAAAAGGATATGCTGCTGTTATAATCCAGAATTCTGCGGGTTCCGGAAAAGCAATATCCTATAATATAGAGATATTAAAACATAGTACACTTTTAGCAAGTATTAAAATGCCAATAGATTTATTTGTCGGTAAGTCTAGTGTGCAAACGAACATTTATGTTTTTCGTATTGGTGAGGCCCATCATAAAGACGACATTGTCAAGTTCATTGACTTTTCAAATGATGGATATAAAAGAGCTAACCGAAAAAAATCAAGAGCAAATGTTAACTTAAAGGACGTAGATAGAGCTAAACAGCGTTATCAAGAGCTTGCCCAGTTAGTCCGTTTTGGGAGAAGTAAACTTAATATATTCACAGAGAAGGAATATTACGAGGGGACAATCGACCCGGAAAACGGTGCTGACTGGAATCAAGCTGCACCTATCGATACAAAGCCTACTTTAAATGATTTCAAGAAAACTGTAAGTGATTACTTAGCTTGGGAAGTTTCGAATATTCTAAAACAGCAGAATAGTGAGGACGAACGCCCGGGAAAATAGATGCCTCACTCAATGAAAAATTAAATAGCGTTGAGTGGGGCGAGTTTAGGATTGGGGATTTGTTTAATAAGATTAACTTAAGATTCAAAAAAGAAGTTTTTGATAAATATAATGATGTTTCAAAAATCAAAACGAAAGAATTTGATCTGCCACTTGTGAATGCAAAAAATGGAGATAATGGTGTTATGTATTATGGCAGAAGCTCTGATTTTGAATCTGCTACAATGACCATAGATATTGTTAATGACGGAGCCGTTTCTACCGGTGATGTTTATTCTCAACCCCAAGAAACAGGTGTTTTATACAATGCTTATTTAATAAAGCCAAAATTTGTTGCAACCACGGAATTATTGCACTTTTTCACTGCGTGTATATTCAAATCTATAAAATTGAAATTCGGGTATGAAAACAAAGCCGGTTGGGATAAAGTAAAAAACGAAAAAATATTTTTACCTATAAGAAACAAAAACATCGACTATAACTTCATGGAATCTCTCATAGCGAAACTGGAAGCAGAGCATGTTATGGAGCTGGAAACAAAGCGTGTGACGCAGCTGGAAGCCTACCTAAAAGTTAGCGGGTTTGACAATTATGAGTTATCTGATGAGGAAAAAGATGCTATTAAAAATTACAATCAGCTTGAATGCGGTGAGTTTAAACTAGAAACTCTTTTTGAAAAACTAAAAACTAATTCATTAAAATATAAGACGTCTGAATTGCCTAACAAGAAAATAGATAAATATTGTTTGCCTGCACTAACAGCTGGCATTAAAAATCAGGGATTAAACAACTATGTTCCTATAGATGGAGCAACAGTGTTAAAAAAGGTTATTTCGATATCTGCAAATGGGGCAAACACAGGGGCGACATTTTATCAAAATACAAAGTTTACAGTTTTACAAGATGCGTATGCAATTAAATGGGCTTATAATAACTTACAAATTAGTGATAATCAATATTTATTTCTTGCAAGTTGCATATCTACAGCTATTTACGGTAGTTACGAGTGGACAAATAAAGCAGGATGGACAAAAGTG
Source organism: uncultured Eubacteriales bacterium (assembly GCA_949422855.1). Classification (GTDB taxonomy): domain Bacteria; phylum Bacillota; class Clostridia; order Oscillospirales; family Acutalibacteraceae; genus CASPLG01. The sequence goes on from CASPLG010000049.1 coordinate 7,493, forward strand.
AAACAAGAAAAAATTCAACTTCCCATCAGAAATAGTAAGATTGACTTTGAATTTATGGAGATTTTTGTTTCAGCAATTCAAAAGCTCGTCATCAAAGACGTTAATACATATGCAAATAAAAAAATAAATGCTGCTAAAGCATGCATTCCCAAGAGTTAGAAGTTTATTAAAAAATGTCTCCCATAGCATCTAGGCTCTTCGGTATATCCAAAGAGCCCTATTTTCTGATAAATCTATTTTATCAATCTTATTGTGCGTTGGCAATTTATCTCAAATTCTTGTATCAGTCATATCTCATCTGCTGTATTTGTCAAAAT
>CASPLG010000050.1 GCA_949422855.1 uncultured Eubacteriales bacterium
ACTTCCGTGTTCGAGATGGGAACGGGTGTACCCTCAACGTCATCAACACTAACTTCGTCCAACAAAGACTAGTATATCACTAAAAAGAAATATTGTCAACACTTTTTTTGAAAAAAGCTTGATATTAAATAAAGACTCAAAAAAGTGAAGCAGCAAACCAACCTTGATTCACTTCCACGGCAACCAAATGCGACACAAATGACCGTCTTGACAAAGATCACCTAAAAAATATGCTACAGCATACTACACAAATCATGAATCAAGACGGACAATTCGCCCTTACGCCATTTATGGTTATTAAACCAAGAAATTATAAAAAAAGGAAATAATGTAAATGGAGATTAGCATCAACAACTCCATCTAACGTAGACTATTGTATCACTAAAAGGAAATATAGTCAATACCCTTTTTAAAAAAAGTTTGATATTAAATAAAGATTCAAAAAAATGGAGCAGCAAATCAATTTTGATCTGCTGCTAAAGGAATAATTTTTACAAAAATTTTTTGGGTTGTTGTTAAAAATATATTAATAAGTGGTACTATCATTGTACAAACGTTAGCATCAACCTATTTTTCCGGATTGTCGCCAATCAAGTATTTTCGGCACCATTGAGCTTAACTTCCGTGTTCGAGATGGGAACGGGTGTACCCTCAACGTCATCAACACTAACTTTGTCCAACAGAAACTAGTATATCACTAAAAGGAAATATAGTCAACACCTTTTTTGAAAAAAATTCAATATCAGCAATATTCATGATTTAAATCATAGTTTAAGAGATTAAATGTATAAATATACCTCTGTTATGAAATAAAAATATTTCACTCTTTTTTATACCGCTAAAATATATTATAATACTAGATATTGTATGAAGATAGTGGCATATGTGGAAGGACATGTAATATATATGTATATGCTTTTTTAGGGGGAAAGGTAAGGTTATGTCGAAAAACAGGGTTGTAATAAATATAGCGGGGTCTTCATATAGGGTTTTGTCTGAAGAAAGTGCTGAATATGTCAGATTAGTTAGTGAAGAGGTTGATGCAAGAATAACACGTGCCAAGAAAAGCAGTTCGGATATTTCAAGTCTGATGGCTGCGATACTTACTGCGATGGATTTTTGTGATCTATACAGGAAGTCGGTTAAAAATAAAGCGGAGTTAGAAAGCCAAAATCGGAGTATCAGAGATATAAATGAGAGTCTAAGAATGGAGAATAACATACTGAGGGCAAAAATAGGTAAGCTTGAAATGAAATTAAGTGCGCTCACCACGAAAAAAAACGGTAAAAATTAAGATATATTGTGAAATTAAGAGAATTACGCAGAAAATTAAAAAAATAATGGACTATACCATTACTTATGGGATAAAATAAGAGGTATGTGACGTAAATTTAACATTCGGATGTTGAAAACCCTGTGGAAAATGGGGAAAACTATTTCTTTTTCAACCAAATATCCGATATAAACTTTAGATTTGCGCTATATTTTAAGAAAAACTGTTGATTAAATTTGAAAATGTTGAAAAGTTGGGTGAAAATGTGGAAAAGAAAAGTCAATATACTAATGCATTAAATTTTATTAAACTGTCTGCAAATGCTCGTACTCCATACAAGGCGACGTCCGGTGCTGCGGGTATGGATTTATATGCTTGCCTCGATAAAAATATCACAATAAATCCCGGAGATTTAGTAAAAGTCCCATGCGGAATAGCAATAGAGATCCCTGATGGGTATGGCGCTTTTATATTTGCCAGGAGCGGGCTTGGCATCAAATACGGAATTACTCTTTCAAACGGTGTTGGAGTTGTGGATAGTGATTATCGTGGAGAAGTGTGCGTAGGGCTGTGTAATGTAGGGAAAGAAGCTTATATAGTGCGTGACGGGGAAAGAATTGCCCAGATGGTTATTCTGAAAGTTGAAAATTTCGCTCCGTGCGAAGTTCGGACTTTAAGTGATACTGAGCGTGGAGAAGGTGGATTTGGTTCCACAGGAAAATAAATCGGCACTCAGAAAGTGCCGGGTGACAGGATTTATAGTTTACCCTTTGTTATTATGAAAAAATCGTGTAATTTCATGGTATTTGTTATAGTTTGGGAAATGCTGTTGTAAATGGACATGCTTTCCTGTATAATAAATGATTGCAGTAGGAGTTTAGCCTGACAATGGCGGTTAATCTGCCTCCAAAAGGGGGTAGATATTATGTTGGAAATTATTATTTTAACCGGTTTCTTTGCTCTGCATTTATATATGATGTTTGGTGCAATTGATTCCATAAATAAAAATACCAAAATATAAAAGCCGCCAACTCAACCAAAGTTCGGCTTTTATAATCGATAATTTCTTTGGAGGCTAACCGCATTTTAAACGGTTTCGCTCCTACTGTTTTCATTATATATCCTCAGCGGCGGGGTTGTCAATACAAATTTCTTAAAATAAAAACACCAAAATATAAAAGCCGCCACTCTAGCAAAGTTCGGCTTTTATATTAGATATCTTTGGGAGGCTAACCGCATTTTAAACGGTTTTGCTCCTACTGCTCTTATTATATATCCTCAGTGGCGGGGTTGTCAATATAAATTCTATTTTCAGCGTATTTGAAGTGCAGGCGCAGTCGCGGTCATAGTAATTCGGCTGGATATGTAAAAGCGGCTATCAGAATACAAGCTTAATTAAGGTATATTTTGAGTTTTTACAAGTTTACTTTAAGTAACACTTTTACACTTATATAATTGATGATTTTATCATATATTTTGTGGTATAATTATCTGTACAGTGCAGGGGATTTTTTTAGGAGGAAAAATACATGTTATCCAAAGACATAGGAATTGACCTGGGAACTGCTAATACTTTGGTGTTCATTAAGAACAAAGGTATTGTTATGAGAGAGCCTTCGGTGGTTGCGGTGGATGTCAAAAATGATACAATATTAGCTATAGGTTCTGAGGCTAAAGAGATGGTTGGTAAAACTCCGGGATCGGTTGTGGCTGTTAGACCTTTAAAGGAAGGAGTTATTGCTGATTTTGACGTGACTGCCGCAATGCTTAAATATTTTATCAAAAGGACGGTCAAATACAGCTTTTTGAATAGACCTAAAGCTGTCATTTGCATACCATCGGGCGTTACGGATGTCGAGCGAAGAGCCGTGGAAGATGCAGCAAGACAGGCGGGTGTAAAGGATGTCGAACTTATTGAAGAGCCTATGGCAGCTGCAATCGGTTCAGGACTGCCTGTTTATGAACCTCGAGGAAGTATGGTGGTTGACATCGGCGGGGGCACCACCGAATCTGCCGTAATATCACTTGGAGACATCGTAACAGCTTATTCGTCACGGGTCGCCGGGGATAAGTTCGATGAAGCGATAATCTCTTATATTAAACGCAGTCGTGGCGTTCTCATTGGGGAGACAACGTCCGAGCATGTAAAAATATCTTTAGGGTCAGCATGTCCCTACGAAGGCGAAGGAAAAATGACAATAAGAGGAAAAGACCTTTCAAATGGTTTGCCGAAAAGCATAGATATCAGTGCCGAGGAAATCAGAAATGCACTGGCAGACCCCTTATCAGAAGTGATAGATACCATAAAAACAGTTTTGGAAAATGCTGCTGTGGAACTCTCTTTAGACGTAATGGAAGATGGAATTATGTTGACCGGTGGAGGAGCACTGCTCAGAGGTATAGATAAGTTTATATCAAGTGAAATAAATTTGCCGGTCAGAATTGCAGAATATCCCTTGGACTGCGTTGCTATCGGGACGGGAAAATATTTAAAAGGCTACACGCCCAAATGGTGGGAACATAAGGTTTTTCAGAGATAAAATTAAGCCGGGTCTGAGCTTATATTAAAGGTGGTGGAGATTGTGCGGTGGATATCCGGTATACTTAAAAATACAACCTTTAGAATTTTATTGGGGTTTATTTTGATATCTGCGGGCTCTGCTCTTTATGTTTCTGTTTATCATGAAAATCTATTTTCTTATGTAATCTGTAAAACTGTCCTCCCGGTACAGAATTTTTTCTCCGAAATATACAGGAGTGCAAATGATATTGTGCCCCAAATAAAAACGTCGCAAGAGATGGAAAAAGAAATCTCCGATTTAAAATCAGAAGTACGCAGTCTCAGGGAAATAACAGCAGATTACTATGAACTCAAAAGAAAAAATATACAATATGAAAAGTATCTGGAGTTTAAGAAGAAAAGACCCGAGGTATCTTTTATTGAGGCATCCGTTATAGGGAGAGACCCAAGTGAATTATTCTATGAATTTACTATAAATAAGGGAAAAGAAGCCGGGGTTTGCGAGGGAAATTCAGTTATAACGGAGAATGGTTTTGTCGGATGCGTATACAAGGTTGAGATGGGAGTTGCAAAAGTAAGGACAATCCTATCACCGGACATAAAACTCAGTGCATCGGATATTTCAAGCGGTGATACCGGCATAATTTCGGGTAATATTAAACTGTGCGATGAAGGGCTTACCGGATTAACAATGATTCCTATCCAAAATTCGATAAAAGAGGGAGATATGGTAACTACTACGGGTCTTAGCGGTATGTATCCCAAAAATTTACTTGTCGGCAGGATAAAATCAGTTGGCTATGATGATGATAATTCTTCAAGCTGTGCTGTTGTGGAGCCGTTTGAGAATATAAGAAAAGTAAGAGATATTTTAGTTGTAGTGGGCTTCGAGGGTAAAGGCGAAATTGCAAAGAGCGTTATCGAGAAGAAAACCGAGGATGAAGTAAAGAGTTAAGAAATTAGGTGATTTAGTGATTAAATCAGTTTATCATAGAGATATTTATAAATTTCTCAGAATTTGTTTTTATATTATGCAGCTTCTGGTTTTGTTTTCTCTGCAACAGGTTCCGGATTTTTTGCCGGAAATATATGGTGGACGTCCAACGTTGATTTTGCCTCTGCTGCTTACGGTGTCACTGCAGGAGGGAAATTATTTTGCTCTTATATGGGGTCTTGTTTGCGGGCTGCTCATGGATATGAACCCTAGCAGATTTGTCGGGATTCAAATTTTTGTTATGGGTGTTGGGGGTTATTTATTGGGCAGGCTCAAAGACAGGGGATATAAGGTAAATCTAAAAACTTTTCTGGTTTTATCCGTTTTTATAGAGCCAATTATGATTCTTATGCGGTTTTGTTTGAACTACAATTTGCCAAAAATGCACTATATTGATGCCATAGTGAACAGACATATAATTCCATGCATTCTATATACTGTTTTAGTTTCGCCTTTTGTGTATTTATTTAATAGGTCTGTATTGTTTTCTATGGCTCAAAAGGGCGGTGACGAAAATTAATAAGGTTAAAGACAATAATAAAAGATTCATTGCAGTAATAATCGTATTAATTATACCATTGTGTGTTTTTTCGGCGAGGCTTGTGGATTGGCAGATTATAAATACAGATTATTATAAAGAGCGAGCTCAAAATAACAGTGCATATACTATTAAAACAGATGCCGTCAGGGGGGAAATAGTCGATAAGGACGGTGAAGGAATTGTAATAAATTCTACGGGGTACAGAGTGATAATAGACAGAATTGAGGCCGGCAGGGATAATGAAAATTATGTGATACTTAAGGCTGTTGAACTGCTGGAAAGTCTGAACGTTTCTTGGCGAGATACTCTTCCGATAGTAGTGGACGGGGATGGTTATGCTTTTGCTGAGGGCAAAGACGGTCAAATATCACTGCTTAGGAGGTATCTTAAAGCAGGGGCTGACAGCGATGCGAATGAATGTATGGATAGGTTGGCTAAAAAATATAATTGTCAAAATTTGTCGCCGAGAGACAGACGGATTGTGTGCAGTGTCAGGTATAATACGGGTAAGACCGGGGGGGCCAGTGCCAGAGCAATGCCCTATATACTTGCAGACAGCGTGAGCAGAGAGGTTATGGCGGTAACAACTGAATTTTCTTTACGATTGAAGGGGCTCAGAGTAGAGACCTCTGTTATACGAACCCTTTCAGACGGGACGCTCGCACCGCATATCATAGGATATACAGGTTCGATGTCGGCAGAGGAATACGAAAAGTACAAAGATGATTACAGTATGGATGAGTTCATAGGAAAGACCGGTATAGAGGGGGTAATGGAAAAATATTTGAGAGGCAAGGGCGGAAGGAGAGTTCTGCAAAGGTCAAGAGATGGTTTTGTGATGGGGTTTGCAGAGTTACAACCGGCCGTACCGGGAGATACAGTTTATTTAACTATGTCGGCTAAGCTTCAGAAGGCGGCAAATGAGTCACTTGAGAAGTGGATAAATAAAGCTCGTGAGATGGGCGTCAGTGACTGTAACTCAGGGGCTGTGGTGGTGCTCGACACAAAGGATTTTTCTGTTTTGGCAGCTGCGACTTATCCGACATTTGACCTAAACAGATTTATTAAGGATAACAGTTATTATTCAAGCCTCATAAAGGATAAAGAAGTACCTTTATTAAATCGTGCTTTTAATGGGGCATTTGCTCCCGGGTCTGTTTATAAACCTCTTATAGCGTGTGCCGCATTACAGGAAAACCTTTTATCGCTTGATGAGACTATATCGTGTAATGGTGGATTTAGTTATTATAGGGGATATACCCTTAAATGTATGGGTAGGCACGGCAAAATAAACGTACTTACTGCTCTGGAAAAATCATGTAATGTATTTTTTGCTGAGCTCGGACGCAGACTTGGTGCGGACAAAATAGGTTATTATGCAAATAAATTCGGTATGGGGGTTGCTACGGGGATTGAAATCTCGGAAAATACAGGTGTAATTGCAGGTCCAAAACACAGTAAAGATGTGGGAGCACATTGGTATGAATCAGGGTCATCGCAGGCGGCTATTGGGCAGTCCGATAACATGATAACTCCGCTTCAGTTGGCGGTATACGCTGCGACGATTGCCAACAACGGAAACAGATTTAAGACACATCTTATAAAAAAAGTTACAAATAGTGAAAAAAATCAAGTTATTGTTGAAAATCCCGTGGAATATGTTAATAATGCGGAAATATCTGAGGAAAATTTAGATATTGTGAAGGAAGGTATGCGAAAAGTTGTACTTTCCGGAACTGCTAGAGATTTTGCGAAATATCCCGTTGAAATTGCTGCGAAAACCGGTACTGCACAAAATGCAGGGTCTGACCATACGACGTTTATTTGTTTTGCACCCTATGAAAATCCCCAAATCGCCGTATCCGTAGTCATAGCCAACGGAAAATACGGTGCCATCTCAAAAGGCGTGGCACGTGATGTTATGAATGAGTATTTTAATGTCAGCGAGGAGAATAAGTAATCTAAGTGAGTATATTGGGTTAAATTAAAAAGATTGTATATTAGATGGGGTCAAGAAATTAGATAGACCGGCTCCGGAGTGTGCTTAGCTGTTCGGGGGGGCAAAGGGCGAACCGAGACCCTTTTTATTTTAAAATTTTTTGGCTTCCTTTATCGTTTAAATGACAATAACATGAGAAAATAAGTAGTGCCCTAAAAGATGATATGATATTGAAAAGTCGATAAAAACTACTGCGGTTGGTTTGCTGTAAAAATACTTCCAAATCCCGGATTAATAAAACTTATTTTACGTATTTAAGCTTTTTATGTCTACGCATGTGGCGCTCCCGGAAAATATTAAATGGCCTCGATCATAAATTTCCTTGA
>CASPLG010000051.1 GCA_949422855.1 uncultured Eubacteriales bacterium
TGGTATTGTGGGAAAATGTATCACAAAGTTCTAAATATCTCATTTTTTAAGTATTCTTTTTAGACTCCCTTTTGGGGGAGTTTTTTTATTGTAGCTAAGTAGGTGGTGAGAGTGAATGAGGGAAATTTAATACCTTTGTCAAAGAGGACTCAAAGAGAAAAACGCAAAATTCAAAGGAAAGGTAACCAAGCCTTCAAGAGAAATATGAAGAAGAAAAAGAACGTTGGGGATGTCGTAAGGGATGTTTTGCATGCAAAAATAAAGATCCCACAAATCGAAAAAATGGTAAATAAAATGGATATTTACGAAGGTGAAGAAGATAAGAACAACCTTTTGGCTTTGATAATATCGGTATTTGTCGAAGGAATAAAAAAGGGTGACAGCAAAATTTTAAAAGATTTAATCGAGCTTGCAGGGGAAAAACCCGCCGAAAAAATAGAAATAACCTCAAAAGACAGTACAATTTTAGAAATTCAGGAATATTTGCTGTCCAAGAGGCGAACGAACAAAAAATGAATGATTTGAGCAAACTTGAATATTTAGGCTTGATAACGGAAGAACCGTATGTCATAGGGCAGAAAGTAGGATTTAAAGACTTAACGGTACTCCATAATGAATGGATAAAAAACATCATGGGTGTAAACAGCAGCGGAGATTATACACTTTTAGCCCACAGGGGAAGCTACAAGACAACGTGTTTAACGGTTGCAGTGGCTTTAATGCTGCTCTTAGAACCAAATAAAAACATAATCATACTTAGAAAGACAGACGGAGACGTCAAAGAAGTTATAAGGCAAATATATAAAATTATGAACAGTAAAGTTTACTTATTTTTAGTAAAAGTAATTTATGGTATAGACTTAGCGTTTACGGAAGTATCCGCTTTCAATTTAAGCACAAATTTAGCTACACACACTAAAGGTATGAGCGGGATTTTAGGTCTTGGAATAAAAACATCAATCACAGGTAAACATGCCGATACGGTCATTACAGACGACATTGTGAACCTAAAGGATAGAATAAGTAAACCCGAAAGAGAACTCACAAAACTTGCGTACATGGAACTTCAGAATATAAGAAATCGTGGAGGGCGAATAATAAACACAGGAACTCCATGGCATAAGGAAGATTGCATTTCCATTATGCCAAATGTTCATAAATACGATTGTTATCAAACAGATTTAATAGCAAGAGATAAACTGGAGCAAATAAGAGGGTCAATGTCACCTTCTTTATTTTGCGCAAACTATGAACTAAAGCATATTGCAGATGAGGAATGTATGTTTAGTAGTCCTCAATTCACAAAAGACAATGATTTAATACTTGGTGGAATCGCTCATATAGATGCAAGTTATGGCGGTTCAGATGGAACAGCTTTTACTGTTTTAAAGCAGTATGAAGATAAGTTTGTTGTATTTGGTATGAGGTGGGATAAGCACGCCCAAGATTGTTTTAATATTATTTCAAACTATATGAAGATGTATAGAGTTGGAACTATATACTGTGAAAGGAACGCAGACAAAGGCTATCTTGCAAAAGAACTTAGAAACAGAGGCTTTATAGTGAGTGATTATCAAGAAAGCATGAATAAATTTATTAAGATAAGCACGTATTTAAAGAAAAATTGGAAGAATATCACGTTTTTAGAGTGTACCTCTCCCGAATATATAAATGAAATTTTAGACTATACGGAAAACGCACCGCATGATGACAGCCCTGATAGCCTATCAAGTATTTTAAGACAGGTAACAAAGGCAAAATGGCTATATTAGAAAGGAAGTGAAAATTATGATTAGGATATTTGACGGCTGCGAAATAGAGGAAAATCTCAAAGAAATTATTGACAGCGACTTGCGAAGTAAAGCAAAAAAGAGGGCTAGAAAAAGTAAAGACTATTACAATGCCAAACACGACATTGAGAATTACAGGGTGTTTTACTTTAATTCGGATGGTCAGCTTATCGAGGACACCACAAGAAGTAATATAAAAATAAGTCACGCATTTTATACGGAGCTTATAAACCAAAAAACAAGCTATCTCTTGAGTGGTTTTGATGTCTACTCAGAGGAGGAGGAGCTCGACAACGAACTTAAGTTTTATTTTGACGATAACTTTAAATCAGAGCTCGCAGAGGTGGTCGAAAACGCAAGTAAAATCGGGTTCTCATATATGTACGCACAGCTCGGAAAGGACTTTAGAACTCACTTTAAATATGCAGATGGGCTTGGAATAATCGAGGTTGTAAATCCCCTAACCGAAGAAATAGACTATATAGTAAACTACTATACAAAGCGAGTTGATGAGGCTACAGACAAAAAAGTTTTTGCGGTGGAAGTTTATGACAAAGAGCAAACATTCTATTATTTGATTAAGGACGGGAAAATTAATGCAGATACTACAAAATCAATCAATCCTCGACCTAATAAAATGTGGAAAGAAATTGAAAATGACAATGTGAAAGTGAAGGGCGGTAAATTCGGGTTTATCCCTTTTTTTAGACTTGACAACGATGAGGATAAAAGCAGTGACTTAAGACCGATTAAAGCACTGATTGACGATTATGACTTAATGAGCTGTGGACTTTCGAATAATCTCCAAGACGTAGCCGAGGGAATTTATGTTGTAAAGGGATTTCAAGGCAACGATTTTAATGAACTTCAAAACAACATAAGGGTTAAAAAAATGGTCGGAGTCGGTGAACAAGGCGATTTAGATATAAAAACAATCTCCATACCCTATGAAGCGAGAAAAGCTAAGCTTGAACTTGACGAGAAGAATATATATCGTTTTGGAATGGGATTTAATTCCTCACAGACCGGTGACGGAAATATAACAAATGTAGTCATAAAAAGCAGATATGCACTTTTAGACCTTAAATGTGACAAAATGCAGCGTAGGCTAAGGTCTTTTTTACAGCCAATATTAGATATTATTTTTAACGAAATAAATCAGAAGTATAAGACAAATTACAGCCCGCAAGACATTGTTTTAGACTTCACAAGAAAAGTAATGGCGAATAATTTAGACAACGCAGAGGCTGAAAAAATAGAAGCTGAAACACGTAAAACCGAGATAAATACGCTTTTAAACGCAGCCGGACAATTACCTGAAGCAACCGTTATAAAACAGATTTGCAATATATTGGGTCTTGATTTGAACGAAGTGCAAACACAGTTGAGTGAGAAAATCAGCACCCGAAAATCAATTAACGAGCTTTCTGATGAGATATTAAACCTTGAAAGTTCTGAAACACAGGGCGAATCGTCAAACAGTGCATAAAGGGATGGTTTTTATTGAATAAGTACGAAAAACAAGTAAATAAAGCTCTTTTGGAGCATGAGGAAAAAATGCTCAGAAACCTTGAATCGGCTTATAGCAGGGCTTTGGCAGACGTAAAAAGGACGATTAAGCAGTTAAAACAGGCTATTTTCCAGCTAACAGAAACGGGAGCTGAGCAAAGTTTAATTAATTCAAAAATATATCAGTTGGAGTATCAGGAACTACTGCGGGCTCAGATAAACACAAGTCTTGATTTGCTTGCACATAAAAATGTAAAAAATGTACAGGGGTTTTTGCAAGAAATATATAAAGACAGTTATTTAGGAGATATTTTTGTGCTTCAAGAGTTTTATAAAATTCCGGTATATGCTCCGGTGAGTGCAAGGCAGCTTATAAAGGCAATAACGACTAGAACCGCAGGACTGAAATTTTCAGAAAGACTATATAATGACATCGAAGTCCTTAAAAAGCACACGATAGCCGAAATTTCAAGAGGAATTGCACAGGGAAACTCTTACGCCGAAATAGCGAGAAACATATCTCATATATCGGAAATTAGTTTTAATAACGCTTACAGAATAGCGAGAACTGAGGGCGGCAGGATATCCACACAGGCACAAATTGACAGTATGCAAGCAGGTATTAACGAGGGTGCGGACTTGCTCAAGCGCTGGGATGCCACGCTGGACACAAGAACACGGCAAACACATTTAGAGCTTGATGGACAGATTGTTGAATACAATGGGTATTTTAAAAGCAATGTGGGAGAGGTTTTCGCCCCTCATCAGTTCGGAATCCCAAGCCAAGACATTAATTGTAGGTGCAGGCTTTCGAGTGTTCCGAGGTGGGATTTGGACCCCAAAAACTCCACAAGAAAAGATAATTTGTCAGGTGAAATAATACCATATAAGACCTACAAAGAGTGGAAAGGGGAGTATTTAAAGAGCTAATTTAAGTTGTAAAATATCTGTTGACTAAATAGTACTATATATGATATTATATATAGTGTAAGGGGTGAATAGATGTCAAGTGTAAAGAAGATAATTGAAAAAATGAAAACCCAACCTAGTGGAATAAAATTTTCAGATGTAGAAAAAATATTAAACTACATGGATTTCTACGAAACCAGGCAGAAGGGTTCTCATAAAAGGTTTAAAAATAAAACTACAAAAGAAACGCTGACCTTGCCGGTGCAAAACCCATTGAAAGCTGTCTATGTAAGACAAATCTTAAGGTTATTAGGAGATGAAACGAAATGAAGGTAAGTGAATATTTAAAACTTCCATATAAAATATCTATTCAGGAAATAAACGATGAGAGCGGACATTACTTTTTCGCAACGGTTGAGGAATTGCCGGGCTGTATGAGTGATGGGAAAACTGTTGAGGAGGCTTATAAAAATGTTCACGAGGCGATGGAGCTTCACATATCAGAGATGATAGCGGAAAATATGAAAGTCCCTATGCCAATAGCCTCTGAAAAGGAAGAATACAGTGGAAAGTTCGTTGTGAGAATTCCTAAAACCCTACACAGAAGTTTAGCATTAAGGGCTCAGAAGGAGGGGGTTAGTCTGAATCAATACGCACTTTTTAAGCTTGCAAACTAAGATGAAAAATGGATAAAAATATGAAAACTAGACCACCTAAAGGGTGGTTTTTGTATGTCTTTTTAAAGGCTAGACGTAAAAGAGGCGTAAACTTTAGTCATGTTCGCAGCATGTAAAAAACGTATAAAGGAGCAGGTACAATGGAGAAAGCACAGGAAATTCTGAAAAAGTATGTGGACGGTGATAATTTTGATAACCTAGTAAAAGAAATGAAGGAAAATAACATCTATTTTGCAAATGAAGAAAATCTCGACATCAGGTATGGCAAGCTCAAAACTGATATGGAAGAAAAAAACAGACTTTATGCCGAAGCACAAAAACATATTGAAGATTTAAGTCAAGGCGTAAAAAGTAACGAGGAACTAAAGGCAAAGCAAGCAGAATATGAGCAAAGAATTAAGGCACTGGAAGCCGAAAATCAGGAAATCAGGATAAACAGCGAATTAAAACAGGCTCTGCTCAAAGAAAAAGCAACAGACCTCGAATATCTGACGTATAAAATCAAAAATGAGTATCAAAACAGCAAAACACCCTTTGAATTTAGCTCAGACGGAACCCTCAAGGGGTTAGATGAATTGATTGATAGAGTTAAAAAGCAGCATATCAACCTCTTTGAATCGCAAGAAATAACTAAGGACGTAGAGATTTTAAATGTCGGAAAAGGCGATAACGGCGGGGAAGCTGAACCAAAAAATCTAATGGAAGCACTACGACAAAAATATGCACAAAAAGTAAACTGATTTAGGAGTGATAAAATGCTTAATTTGGCACAAATGACAACAGGAATGCAGGATAAAGTAGCACAACAAATAATAGATACTTTCGTAAGGGAAAGCGAGGTTTTGGAACTTCTCCCCTTTGATAATGCGGTAAATCCAACGGGGGGAAGCACCTTAGTTTATGGATACGTTCAGGAAAAGGTGCCCTCCACCGCAAGTTTTAGAGCAATAGGAAGCGAATATACAAATAGCGAGGCAATACTTCAACAGCTGGCAGTGACGCTTAAAGTTTTCGGCGGTTCATTTCAAGTCGACAGGGTAATAAAGTCCATGGAGGCACAGCTTGAAAGTGTGAATCATCAGGTACAAAGCAAGATAAAAGCTGCGGTTGCTCTATTCCACGACACCATGATAAACGGCGATAGTGCAACAAATCCTCTTTCCTTTGACGGATTGAATAAAATGCTTGTTGGAACAAACACAGAATACGGAGCATCTACTCAAGGAGAAAATCTTAACCTAGATTTGTCGACTATGACAAAATTAAAAGCAAATGCAGATATATTTTATGAGGAGCTTTTGAAACTCATCAACACTACCAATGCAACGGCAATTATGGTAAACGCAGACATGAAAACTAAAATTCAGACGGTGGCGAGGGTTCTTGGATATAAGACGGAAAGCGAGGAAGCTTTTGGCAGGGTTGTCACCACAATCGGAGAAAACAAAGTTAGAATTATAGACCTTAAAAATAAATATTCGGTAAATGGTGAAAATGTAACGGAAACTCCGATTATAGGCATACAATCAAGGGATTTTGGAGAGGGCTCAAGCAAAACCACAGTCACAGGCTTAACTGACATTTATGCCGCCAAATTCGACGGTTACGATGGACTTTTAGGGGTAACAGTTGCAGGGGATAAAGTTATTGATAGCTATCTTCCCGACTTCACACAGCCCGGAGCAGTCAAAACAGGCGAGGTTGAAATGATAGGAGCAGTTGCCCTCAAAAACAGCAGAAATGCAGGAGTTCTAAGAAATGTAAAAATAATTTAGTTTTTGAATACAAAAATACGTATTTCGCCTTTTGTGCGGTGCGTATTTTTCAATTTATTAGGAGGAATAAATCATGGAGACAAAAGACACAAAGGAAACAAGAGAGCAGACCACAACAGTAAAAGACGCAAGGGAAACAGGAAAACAGAGCACAACGACAAAAACCGCAGATAAAACAACTAAAAATGGCGTTTATATTGTGGAAACACCGGTGAAAAACTACAATGGAACAGTCGCAGGGGTACAATTTGCATATGGAAAGGCAGAAGTTAAGAGCGGTTGGATTTTAAATTGGTTTAGGGAAAATGGATATATAATCAGGGAAAAGTGAGGTGTAGAGCTTTGTTATGGGCAGTAGAGCAACTTAAAAATATGGAAGAATTTAAGAATATTCCCGAGGGCACTCTGAGGCAAAAAATGAGTGCCATCGAGGCTGCAATCAGAGGCTACACAAACAATAAATTCCAAAATACAAAAGTGCGTTTCGAGAGCAAAAGTAAAGAAAATGTACTTTTTAGTTATAATGACAATATAAAAGTCGGAGATACAGTAGAAATTAGTCAAAGTATCTCAAACAATGGACTTTATGTAGTAACTGAAATTAAAGACCAAAATACCTATGTTGACAGTCAATTATCCGAAAATGAGTACAATTTAGTTACTAAAATTGAGTATCCGGACGATATAAAGAGCGGAGGAATATCGATGTTAAAGTGGAATTTGGACAACGCCGATAAAATAGGAATTGCAAGTGAAAGCCTATCAAGGCACAGCGTGACGTATTTCAGTATGGATAAAACAAATACTGTACTTTATCTTTTAATGAATAATACTTTACAAACATCTGAAAATGACTGCCCTTGAACTCTACACACTCACCGTTTAGCTTAAGAATAATGTTATTCTTGGCCAGCAATTTTCTAAT
>CASPLG010000052.1 GCA_949422855.1 uncultured Eubacteriales bacterium
ATAGTTTCAGCACTACGTTTTAAGGTTTTAGCTACAATATAGGCTTTAACACCTCGATTCCAAAATTTTTGTACGAAGGACAGTTCACTTATGATAAGATGATTATAGGTCATTTGTGATAGACTTTTGTTTGTCTTTACTCAAAAGTCTATCACAAATGGCCTTCTATTTTTCTAACTTAATTTTACAAACTACGATTGCTAAAAAATCTGTATACATATATACCTATATGAAATTAACCATTAAAGAGATAGTTAATTACACCCACAGGAAAACAATAAATAGTAACTAAAAAGAGCAGCGAACGAATTCACTGCCCTTAAGTACCCTTAGCAAAGCAACACCACTATTGAGCCAAACACCTATTAAAGTTGAAATTACCACTAATCCAACCTGTAATCTTGATTTTTTCAAACTTACACCCCCACATACTTTATTATTCACCCTTCTTGATTTCGTCAGCCATTGCATAAAATGCTTTACGAAATTCAATGCGATATTTTATCCATGTTAATTTTGCGATTTCAGGTTGTGCAATTTCCTTATAATCAGAACGTGCATCATTCATGATCGCAGTCAATTCACCTTGCTTATCCATATCTTCTTGACCAGGACGATGCTTATCGATAAGTTGCTCAAGTTCTTTTGGCTTAATACTATTATCAAGCCCCCAGATTCGGATAAAGCCTGTCACTAATTTTAGATTACTATCCTTTTGCGCACGCTCCATCGCTTCATTCATCTTTTCAACATCATGTGGGGCAGGATACTCATCAAATGTAAAACTATATTCAAAGTTGTTAAACTTAATTACTCTACTCCAAGTGCCTTAAACACCGCGTCTTCAGGAGTATTATAGAAAATTATGTTGAAAGTTGCCATAAGTTCAGGGGGAACTGTGGCTAAATCTGCGGCATTAGCCATAGGTACCAAAATTTTTTTTGCTCCAGCATCCCTAGCAACTTGTAGCATATCTGCTAAATTAGTTACTTTCACTAAAGTTCCACCTATAGTTATATCACCTAAAATCACCATACTTGAAACAACAGGTTTTTTTAGTGCAACTGAACATAAAGCTATAACTGCAGACAGTGTCAATGCTTCAGGATTCCCTACTCCATTCAAATCTTGAGTATTAAATAAGAAATCATTTTTAGTTGTCGAAATTTTTGCACTGATTGCATTTGAATTAGCATTTAAGTATCTGTATGCAGCATAAGTTTTTTCTTTTGCTGCCGAATCGCTACCTAAACCAATTGCTTTAAACTTCCCATTTCCAGCAACCATCTGTGTCTCAAATTTAAATGTTCCTACTCGTCCATTTCCACCAATAGAAACAGAGTATACATGACCTGGTTTCCCCATTCCCTCATGAATCAATAATCCATTTCCTTGTTCAGGAACAGATATAAATTCTTCATGATTTTCTTCTAAATCTATATAAGAAAGATTAACGTCAAAAAATTCCATCCCGCCTATTTTCTTTAATTGCTCTTTCACACGTCGGCGCATTTCAATTGAAAATCTAAGAATTTTTTCAACTTCTTTTTTCCCGAATTTTCCATGTGGATATACTAGCTTAATTAAACCTGAAGTCATTTTCTTAACTGCGATCGTATCACGTTGATTCAATTGTGATCCTAATCTAAAATACTGCTCAATCGCATCACTATATGTTGTTTTACGCAATTCTCTCATTACCTCAGAATAATAATCTGTAATAAATCCATAATCATTGGTAAAGAAATCCGGTCGATACTTAGGTATTTCCCAGCCAGGAATATAACAATGCATCCGATCAAGGAAAGCTGTATCTGAACCCATTTTGTCAGGAAAGGGTTCAAATAAGTTTGATGTTTTTAAAATAGCATCTACGCTTTGATTAATGTTACCCACAAAGACCATTGAAGCAGAAGCATTTTTTTCTTCCTTACCTCTAGCAAATGATCCAGAAGCCATATAATCTTTCATGATCTGAACCAAGTCTCCATCCTTTACATTGATCCCAGCTACTTCATCAAAAGCAACAGTATCCCACATACCTACAAGCCCCATCGTTCTACGAGCCATATTGTAAAAAAGATTAGCAACTGTTGTTTGGCCACCAGAAACCAATATGGAATTAGGTGATATTTCTTTATAAACATGTGATTTCCCAGTCCCACGCGGTCCTAATTCGCACAAATTAAAATTATTTTCAACCAATGGAACTAGGCGTGCTAAATGTAACCATTTTACCCGATCATCAAATTGCGTTGGTTCCATGCCGATCGACCGTAAAACCACATTGATCCATTCTTCGTCTGTAAAAGCCGCTCTTCCCTTTTTAAAATCATCAATGTCCAATCCAGGCATTTGAATCGGATCCACTTTATTTGCAATAAATGGTGAGTTTAACTGATCATTTTCATCAAAAAAATACTCCATTTGTACAATACACCAAATACCACCACCTAATAATCGATCATATCTTTTAGGATATTCGTCTCTAATACGGACACCACTTAGCCCTAAGTTCGAAAATTCGGCTTCATATTGATCCTGATACTCATTTAAAACTACACTAACTTTATCAATGACAGTATAACTACCATTTTCTCTAATTTTAGCTTTGATTTTTTCTGCTTCATCAGGTCGAACATAATTGCGTGCTAAAATATTTTTAACAGTATTGACACCCTTCTCAACTAATTCTTCATCCAAAGACGAGGCATACATTCCTAGTAAATATTCCAAAACATATACTGGGACATTGGCACCTTCCTTTATCTTTTTCGTCAAATCTTTACGTACAATTTTTCCTGGAAAGTTTTCCACTAATTTATCTAAAATAATTTGATCCACTAACTTTCCTCCTAAATATCGAAACCAAAGACTCCTGCAAATGGATTATCAACACTAAATTCTACTCGCTCTTTTTCAACATTAGTATCTAAATCTTTCAAAATTAGATATACTTTTTCATTTATTTCGTAACTTCTGTTTATAAAATCAAAAGTGAATTTTGTAAATCGTTCACTAGATGCTTCTGCTTTTGAATCAGCATAGTAAGACGTTTTATTAGTAATCAGATTACCATTAGCATCTTCAAAATAGACCGAATACGCAGCTTTACTTATGGAATCACTTATTTTCTCTGTCTGATAAAATTCCAGAGTTATTGCTAACCCATTTATCCTACGTCTTGAGGTCATCAACTTTACATCAACTGGTTCTTTTTGAGAAGATCCGCGCATAACATTTACTTCTAATGCTGGAACAATTAATTCTTGCGGCGATGATCCCCCATGAACATATCTTTGCCCCCCACCAGCTTTTTTGAAGATAGCAGAAGTTTTAGGAAAATAAACATGTCTTTTGTCATCATTACGTAACACTTTACCTAACTCAATGGATTCGATGCCTAACTCATCATACTTTTCTTCACTGATAATAAAGCGTCTCTCAACTCTGTCTGTAGACAGGACTGACGGATTCTCTATCTTTTCATATTCAGATACCTTCCCATCGGTATAAATGAACCCATGGTCACTCGTAATGATAAAGCGATACACATTGGCACCATTATATATAAACTTAAGTACCTCTTTTATTTCCGTTACTGCACGCTGTGTTGCATCAAATACTTGCATCTCTTGTCCATGATCACCAACTTTGTCAATTTGATCATGATATAGATATATTACTTCTTGCCCATTAAAAATATCTCTAAGTTCTTTTGCACTTGTCTTAGCAACCACATCCGAATAAGTAATTGCTAAAGAATTAGGATTTTTTTTCTTGAGAATCTTATCGCGTGCAATTGTCCCCTGCGTCTTCTCACCATCAATCCGAACATCAATACCGTCAATATATTCACACTTCTCATTACCACCACGTAATAAAGCAGCCTTTCCAAACTCAGTTACTGAAGGAAGAACAGAAAAGAGACTTTTCATCTCCGTCTGTAATTTTTTTTCATCTTGAAATTCAGCTTGAAGTTCTTTAGCAACTTCATATCTGAGAGCATCAGAAATAATGACAACTGTTTTTTGCTTATTTCGTATAAAGTGGTCGTAGAAATCTAAAATAGATGTTCTTTCATTAATTTCAAAATTATCATTCCATAATTGAATTACTTCATCTAAAAACGCCTTATATTTTTTTTCAACCATTAACTGTAATTCGGCAAAAGATTTCTTTTCAGTGATTTTTTTATAATTCCAGATAAAATTACGATAATCACGATCACTTTTATACGCTGAATCCTCATATACCTTAACAATTTCTGTAAATTTTTGAGAGTTTATATTTAATTCACGCCATAACAGTTTTTGTGCGCTTAACAATGCATCATATTGATGTTTATATTTTTCACCAAAATGAGCACGCTGTCTATCCTTTACTATTTCAAAAAGTTGAATATTACCGACACTTGGTGTTTTATCACCACTAAGTAATTGTCCTATAACGTACATAATAATTCTGTTATGCACGGCTTCAAAAATATCAACTTTGAGTAATTCATCAACTGATATTTCATTAAGGAGTTGTTCACCATTGATCAACTTATAGATCTCATGACTCAATTTATTAAAAGCCCCTACATAGCGTATATCATTCATCATTTCGTCCATAAATGATACTATAGCTGTTGTTTGATTTAAAACTTCATACTCCTTTAAGCTAACCGGAAGCTCTTGTTGATCTAATTGTCCATAAAAACCATTAGCAAAAAATGCTATGACTAGTTTCTGAATGGTCGGAGTCTC
This sequence comes from uncultured Eubacteriales bacterium, assembly GCA_949422855.1. GTDB lineage: Bacteria > Bacillota > Clostridia > Oscillospirales > Acutalibacteraceae > CASPLG01. The sequence continues at coordinate 4,752 of CASPLG010000052.1, forward strand.
TGCAAGATACCCATAATATACCGAAATATACTTCCAAAAGGATTCCTGTAAGTTATATTTTTTTAATTGCTCATACAATCCAGTACTTCCTTCAGAATAATCAACAAATAGTGCCTGAACAATACTGTAGAATTGATTTGTTTTGGCTTTAGTTAAAACTGCCATCAGAGCAAATTCTAACTCTTGTTCTGTCTTGATCCCAGCAATAGCTATTTTTTCTAAAGCATTAATACGTGATTTAGCTTCAAAAAATTTAGAATATCTCTTCACTGTATCATGAAGTTCCACCGGAATATTTAGTTGAGTCATTATGATAGAGATTTTATCAGCCTTAAATTGCGTTGAATATTTTAAAATGCTCAAAAGATGGTTATTTTCATCATTTTCATCCATCGCATTAAAAGGTGAATAGATAAGGTAGTTATTTTTTGTATCCTCTATTTCAAACAGACGCTTAGTCTTAAACTGACTTTTTGGATCTAATTTATAGATTTTTGCATTATCTAACTTAATTGCGTCATTATCGATATCTTCTTCAAACTCCTTGTCTGGATCATACCAAAAAATGAGCTTTCGTTCTCCGTATGTTACAAAAAGCTCATTTAAGCGAGTTTGAACTTGATCTAAATTCAAATCGGTCATTTCTTCTCCTTTGGTTCTTGAACACCTTTAGTTAAAATCATAAATTTTTCACCTGTATCAGGATCTCTTTGTAATTTATCATAATTTACGATCACACCGTCATCCAAGTCCAACTCAATCTTCTTTAATGCTAAGTGCCCTACTTTTTCGTCAAAATTTCGAAGTTCTTTCAATTTTTTATTTAAGTTTGAAATTTCCTTATTGTATCTTGCAACATCACCTGCATTTGTAGTTGCCAACTTTTGGCTTTCACGTAATTCGATTCTTGAATTATAAGCTTGTTTCAACTTATCTAAATAAACTGTTCGTAAATTCCCAAGTAAGTTTTTATCATAGCGATGTAGATAAAATAAACCTCTGGCACCCACATCCTTCCCAGAGTCAAATTGCCAATAAATGGGACGTTTTTTGTAGGTTGCCAAATGTTCTTTATAAAATTTAGTTACAAAATATTTTCGAATCTTTTCTCGACTTGTTCCACTTCCCGGTAAAACATCTGCAATATAGTCTAAATTTTCTTCTAAAGTTTCTTTACCATATACAACAGTTATAAAATCAATAAACTTTAGTACGATATCACTTTCATCATCCTGAAAATATTCATCATCTGTGATCAACAAAATATTGTCTTTATCTGGTTTGAATTTTTGATAACGCGACATATCAAATTTTCCACCAGCAAAAATTAGTCCTTCTTCATCTAACGAGTATCGTCCAAACATACATCCTACAGCATAACTGATCAATGATTTAATGTCTCGTTCACGATCAGCCAAGGAAACCGAAACTTCCTTATCGTCTACATGATAGTCCAATTCATCCTGTAAGCCATATAATTCAATAAAGATTTTATTTAACTCCTCTTCGTTCGCCTTCAATTGTTCAAAACGAGTACGTGTTTCTTTTTCCCAAGCTTCAAATTTATCTTTGATAAGTGTTGCCAATATTAATACCCTCCAGTTTATACTTCCATTACATTATAGCTTGTTTTTACTTTATTTGCATTATCTCTAAATTTCTGCATTTTACTATCAATAGTGTGCTTTATTGCATAATTAAATATGATACGATTTTTTTAGATATAGTTATTGCCAATACTGTGTTAATTAGGAAAGGATGTTTTTTATGGTTGAACAATTATTATTTGCTGAATATTTTTACCAATGGATGAAAACTTTCAAGAAACCTGCAATTGCTCCGGTTACCTACATTAAATACAAAAATACCTACGAACACATTAAAAATTACTTTGGGACGATAGAGTTGGCTGCCGTATCTCGTCAAGACTATCAAGCAGCTTTGAACAAGTTTGCTAAAACTCATGCTAAAAGAACAACTGCCGGATTCCACAAACAAATGCGTGCAGCTGTCCTTGATGCACTTGAAGAAAACTTTATTTCAACAGATTTTACTCGAAAAGCCATAATTGGTGGACGAGACAAAGAAAAAAGTAAAGCTATGTTTCTCTCATACTCTGAATGGAAAAGGCTTGTCAATTACACTAGAGCAACTTCGAACTCATATGACTTTATTATCTACCTATCAGCAATGACAGGCTTAAGATTTGCTGAAGTTCTCGGTCTCACTGTTGCAGATATTGATTTAAAAAATAAATCACTTACTGTTAATAAAACCTGGGATTATAAATATCATACAGGATTCAAAGCACCTAAAAATTCAAATTCAGTCCGTACTATTGATATTGACACACAAACTCTTCGAGTCATAAAAAAAGTGATCCGCGAAAGAAAATTTAAACTACTGGATCAAAAGATTTGTATCAATACAGATGGTAAATTACCCGTAAGTGCAACAATTAATCGCTATCTAGAAAATTTATGCGATAAACTTGAGATCCCTCAAATTTCATTCCATGGTCTTCGTCATACGCATGCTTCAATTTTACTGTTTAAAGGTGTAAATATCATGAGTGTTAGCAAACGTTTAGGCCACAAAGATGTGACTACTACTCAGAGCGTATATCTACACATTATCAAAGAAATGGAAGAACGCGAAACTAAGCTGATCACAAAAATTATGACTGAAGCCATTGAATAGCGATTTCGTTTTACAAGAGTTAAAACTTATTGATCCATCAATGGGCTCAGGA
>CASPLG010000053.1 GCA_949422855.1 uncultured Eubacteriales bacterium
AGCAATATTTGTGACATTATTGTTGTCATTTATAATATGTGTTACTTATTCATATAGCAAGCATACAAAAATATAGCCGTCTTTACTTTTGCTAGGAGAAAAGACGACTAATGATAGCTTTTTTCTTTTTGGGGGCTGACCGTTCTTTAAACGGTTTAGCTCTTACTGTTTTTTATTTTACAACTAATAATCCTAAAAGTCAAGCCGCATTTTAGTGGTAAAGGCCGGCTTATAACTATTTAGGAATTTTAATAGTTTTACCTGCATAAATAGTGTCGCCGGAAAGGTTATTGAGGCTCTTTATTTCTTTGTATCTATTGCCATCTCCCAGATATTTTTTTGCCAAACCCCACAATGTATCACCTTTTTGTACTTTATATTCAAAATACTGCGGCTCGGGACTACTCTCCGAACGTTTAAATCCATTTAGCCCGTCTCGCTTCATGACATACGGATAATCCTTGTACGCAAAATTCAAATCTACATTTCCGTTTACTCCGTCAACTTTTCCTGTTTCTGAATACTGCCAAATTCCGCAATTATACGCTGGTTTGTCCCCACCCCACTGAGCAAGCCATAAATCGTATTTAGATAGTATTTCGTCCGCATGGAGATAGTTTTCAAGCCAGATTTTATTTGTATAGACCATTGCATAATAGCCGTTTTTCTCGATTTCGTTGCAAAAAGCCATACAGGCGTCTGTCCTCTGACGGGTACTAAGCTTTAGCATTTCTTTATCCTCCATATCAATTACCACAGGATATTCTAATTGGTACCCACGAATATTTTCCAGACAAAACTGAGCTTCATCTATTCCGTCCTGAGCCGAATCTGCATAGGAATAATGATATACCCCAACGTTTATTCCGGTATTTTTTGCACCCTCAATATTCTCCTTAAATTTTTTGTCAACCTGGGCAGGCGATTTTTTGCCGAACCCGTCTCGAATCATTGCAAAATCTATCCCTGAACTTTTCACCTTTTTCCAATCCACTGTCCCATTCCATTTTGATACGTCTATCCCTTTGAACATTTTTTATCCTCCTTTTCTTGCTATGCGTAATACTCACTTTCTAAATAAAGATACCGCTGTTTTATATCAGCGGTTGAGCGATAGCAATTCTTCTTTTGTTATGTAAACTTGTTTATTTTCATCAATGAATTCCTGCCTATGGTATTCCTTATATTTTGCAAAAAGGGATTGCAGTTTCTTATCACTTAGTTTGTCAGTATCCCTGCGAAATTTTTCTATTCCAACGAAGTTTTCTATCGTAAATTTATTATCCAGTTGTGCAAAGCTATCTTTGCATATTACCGTTTCCTGCGGATTTGATACAGGGACTATAAATGTAGGACTAATTCCCGATCTAGTCTTATAGTGAAGCAATCTCTTAATGTTTTTAGGTTTTATTGAATCTAATTGTATAATTTCCAAAACACTGTTTTTGCCATCGACTTTAAAAATTATATAAGGGTGCCTAGTTTTGGAAATAGCCCCTGTGTTGTTGAATCTCATCTTTATATGTAAAATTTCTCCAACTCGAACAATACTATTCATCATTCACATCCATCCTATCAAGAGCCCAAATAAAATTAGCATATTGTACCTTATATTGCTCTTTCAATCTTAGGCAGTCCATTTTCTGTTTTTCTTTAGTATAATTTTTGTTTTTATCAGCCCATTCAATATCCTCGTGGTCTATATCGATTAACTCATCAACATCCGCACTTCGTAGTGCAATATAGATTCTATCTAAAAATTCTTTTTGACATTTGGGGAAATTTATTTGTGTGGCTTTTGAAATATTCTTAAGTAACATTTGGTAGTTTTCCTGAACATCCAGTGCAACAGAACCATTATCATATGCATAAAAATCGACATCTATAAGTTTTTGCCCGGTTTTAGCAATCCAGACATTTTGGGCAATATGTAGGTATTTGTTAAGACGAGCGTTCCCTTCGTAAAAGGTCCTACCGTTTCTCGTCATAGGCCTTGTGTTGAATAATTCACCATTTTTATCTTTTTTCAAAAAATAATTTGCAACGTCAATAACGTTTAGCATGTTTATCACCCCATTCATAAGTACCACAAAAATAAAATATATTTGCCTTCTTTAGAACAACACTATTATATTATACGCAAAATTTAAAATAAATTCAAACAAATTAATATTAATATTTTTATTTTTGGCGTAAAAAATGCTACTAAAATAAATTTTTGTGTAACTCACCAAAAAAGTGGAAGCAATAAATAATGCCATCCTCATTTTTGATATCTTCCCCTAACAATAGGTCTGTTCCCATGAATTATTGACGTTTTGATAGCAAACACAAGGTTTCCACGTCCCTCCAACATTGACAAACGGCACGCAGTTCTTCCATGTTTCGCCCATTTTTGTAAATACATTCCCGGTGATAAATCCCTTTACCGGTTTATCGTCAACTCCTACGAATGTTTGACAGTCAGACCTATAAGTCTCTAAATGATATTCAACGTCCACATATGCCCCGGGGGCTGTATCAGGCATAGCTATGCGGTAAATTGTTGCTATAGCTTCCGGTGCAAAATGCAGCTTCTCGTTGGTGTGGTAATCCTCCTTTGAAAATACGGTTTCCCAGTTATCCCCGCCACCGGGTTTTCTTACGTTTATCCAGATATGATTCCTAAATGATGGTTCGTATTGCTCAAAAGTGAACCAGTGATCATACTCTACTGTGAAATCACTAATTTCGGTGATTTTGCTGATTTTTGGCTGCTCAGGTTGTGTACCCGTGGAAAAATCCACCTCGTAACCATAGGTTTCCCCGGGCGTCCCACCGGTCGACACTGCCGAATTTAACCTGAAATAAAACGTCTGAGGTGATGTGGAAACGTTCGTTTTAGTTATTTCAATCTGTCCGGTTAGAGTGCTCCATTGGCGCTGGGTCGTACCTATTAAACTTTTTTCGCTGCCCAAATTTCCCGAACTGCCATATTCCAAAATGACCCCATAGCCCCACCTGCTAGCCCCTGACATTGCACGCAAAGTGTAATTAAATGTAGCGGTTAAGGTGCCGTTTGAAAAAGAAGGATTCCCCACCAATGAAATCTCACATGTTGGTTTGGGAGTATTCCCCATTTGAATAGTCATTCCCATTAAATCCCCTCCTTAACTGTATCTGAGGTATATATCGCCGTTATTTCCGCCGGAGGGTGCCTCGCTCCCACTTGAAATATTTATACCGTCTAGTTTTTTCTTATCGCTGGAGTTCATCAGCCCATCCTTGTCTGCTGTGGCACTATCAATGTTTACCTTAATGTCACCAATCCTGTCTTCCAAGCCATTCATGGTTTCTGCACTAAACGGTGTTCCCTCAACGTTAGGCTCATCATAGCGCTCCACGTCATATAAATTATCCGACCCATCAACCTTTGTTAGTTTTCGCCTGTTCGGGTATTGTGCAATTCTGTTTTCCCAAATGTATTTACCAAAGCTTATCCCTAATTCCATCTTAAACTCTCCTTTGCTAATCTTTTAAATCACTGCTATAGCATCCCCACAATACAATTCCGCACCAAAATTTTCACTATTTCTTGCAAATGCAGTTGTCTCATTTTCGACAATATAATACATATCATATAGTATTTTTTCTAAATCGTTTATCTTTTGGTATGTATTTATGGGCAATGTCGGGGTTTGCGGAGTATCCCCCCTTATTCTCACATTATCTCGCAATTTGTTTACGTTATCGATTATCCGCTGAATATCCTGTACGCTCGCAATATCTGTGTAATTCCAGTCTGTTTTGGTGTTTAGCCCATCTATTTTAAATAAATCCGCTAAAAATTGTATATTATTTTCCACCCTGTTTATGTCCTTGCAGTTCCATGCACCTTTGAGTCCATCATTCCACTCTTTTTTCTGTTCGTCTGTCAGATTTCTGTATCCTATCTCACGGTATTCTCTCACCTTTTGTACATCCTGCTCTGTCCTATCAAAAATGGCAGTAATAAACATAAAAACTCACGTCCCTTTAAATTATTCCGCAGATTTCGCCGCTGAAAAGCTCTGTAGACTGATTTTGTACGCCATCTTGTCCGGCATACAGATAGTCAGGTTCTCCGATTTGCTGATAGCCAATTAGGTAACAATTACTTAAAAATCCTCCGCCGAGGTCAATATTTTGTCGTATAAATGCACCTGAAAAGATTCTATTTTCGTTGTCGGTAAAAACAACGTTTGAGCCTGTGGTTTGACCGTCAGATATAAATTTAAATTCTATCGTCAAATTGTATAGTTTATAGAAAGACATCAGCTTTTGTGCAATATCCTCAACATTACTTGGACTTATAAGCAGTGCCTTGTCAATGTCAAGAGTGTTCTTTTTAACGCTCATGTCATCAATAATTTCCTTTGTGTATTTGTAGCTTTTGTCCTCGTATTTTTGACCCGTTAGGGTATATTCTCCGTCTTCTTTCACATCTAAAATAGCGTAGTTTATGCCGGACTCTTTTATTGTGATATTCTCAGAGTCTTTTTGTATATTTTCACATGGGGTATTAAATATTATTTCTCGCACGCCTTTGAGCAATTTCCCTTTAAATATCTCTTCCTGCGAACTTTTTAGTGTAAAATTATGTACATTTATTATAAGTCCTGTTACACTTTCCCTTTTTTCTACCTTGATTGGGTCAAATATATCGGTCGTTTGGATTGACTGATTCACAGAAATGTCGAAAGGCTTGATAGTTATTGGTCTCGCACGGTTATCATATACTAAACAATCGCACACAAACGCCACTTGCTGAATGGCTTCCTTGTGCGTACAAACCGGAATATATCCGTTTAAATACACAGTTTTAAGGCTCTCATCTATATAATAATCATCATAATCACAGTCTTTGAAAATCTCCTCTAAGACCCCGTACGCATTGTCTTCTTCTGCTCCGGCATACATTCTGCTTTTTTTGAATTGCGTCTTGTCAAGAAGTGCAAGAGGGGAGACTAAATTAAATTTTATTTGTTTATTATATAGACTTTCCCACGAATCAAGGTAAAAATTCCCTAAATTTAATTCTTTTGTCTCTAAAATTTGCATAGTTTCGTTATCAATTTCATAAATGTACTCTTTCACCGAAAACCGCTGATTTGTGAGCAAATATCCATATGCACCACGAGGATTTAAGACGTTAAAATCGTCAGTTTTACTGTAAATTATGATTGACAACGTATCATTTGGTATAATTTTTGAGATTATATCGGTTTCTTCCTGTAGATTCCCCGAAATAATATCCTCGCCGGTCCATGTTAAAATGTCACCGAATAAGATTTCTTGAAGTCTTGCGTACTCAAATGGTGCATAACTCTCTTCGAATATTATTTTTATGCTGTCAACGTCAACTGCTCTCATATCTACAAAAACTACAGAATTTTTTATATTATCAACGGTTTTATTTTTTGGGAAAACCATGCCGAAGTTAAGAGTCAGCCCTATAAATTTATATTTATTATCCGGTTTTCCCTGCACCCATATGTCATTAAATATGCAATTAGCATCTGACACAGAGGAACTCATAAAGGCAATAGTTTTTTGCTCATCCTGATTAAAATTTTTAAGCGAACCGTCTAAAATGCCTTGATTTAGTTCAAAAGTCATAAAAGGTAATTCTTCTTTTCCTTGGATTTTCAGACGTGATAAATCAGAAAAATCTTTCTTTGTACCGCTGTCAAACCGGATATTTTTCATAGCTTCATCATTTAAAAGCTCAAATTTTACTGATGCTAAAGTCGCTCTCATACGTCACCTCCTATCTTTTGGGTCGCAACAACGGCTCTTTGGCTATAATGTCGCATTTCAGCCCGGTTATGATTCTTCGGCTCTCGCCTCTTACAAACTCAATTACGTCCTCCACTCCGGCAACATATCCCTTAAATTCATAATAACCAATATTTTTAGGCAGATTTATTATGTGAAATTCTCTAGGTTCTGTCAGTTTAGCAAAAAGTTTGTCGTATTGTTCCATATCCCAAAACTGTGAAAATGTTAGGCTATAGTTGTAATAAATTCCTATAATTTCTCGTTTTAAGTCGCCGTATATAGTGCGTTCTGCGTATTTATCCAGCACTGATACTTTCCTTTGAATATTCACAAGTCCCGCTGTGAAATCCTGTTTATCTATTTTGAAAACTCCGCTGAAAACTTCCGTGTCAAATTGGTTTCTGTTCACTGATTTTCACCTGCCTTTGTGTCTTTTAATCTCCCTCAAATCCGCTATTTCAGTGGATTTCTCCAGAAATATCCGGTATCAAAATGTCGGTAGCTGTTTCAAGGTAGCTGCCTCTGGGGCTGAGAGATTAAAAATCTGTCTTTTGAGTAGAAGTACCTTTTTAAGCAAGATATGTTCGTTTAAATGGAGAAAATGTACAGAAAACGAATTATCTGTACGCAAAATGTTTATATATTTTTGTTTTTATCTATTGACAAATTATATCTAATTAGATATAATAGTAATATGGGAGTTGAAAAAATGTTTGAGTACATTACTTATAGAGATAGCAAGGGAAATGACGAATTCGAAAATTGGATTAAAGAATTGGCAAGGAAATCCAAGTCCAGTAAAAACGAAAGAATCCAGCTTAAAAAAATTTTTGAATACCTAGAAATATTGAGAATTAATGGAACTCGTGCCGGGGAAAAGTACGTTAAACATATTGAGGGTGATATATGGGAATTGAGGCCTCTTGAAAATAGAATACTTTACGCATATTGGAAAGATAACATGTTCGTGCTGCTCCATCATTTTAAAAAGAAAACACAGAAAACGCCTAGGCGAGAAATTGAGCAAGCTAAAAACAACTTAAAAGATTTTTTGGAAAGGAATGATTAACTATGTCAAAACTGATTAATGGAATAAGTTATAATACGCATGAGGATTTATTGAGTTTGAGCGATTTAAGTGATACGGAAAAGGAGGAGATAAAACTAAATGCTCAAATTGCCACAGCAATAATAAAAGCGAGAGAAGAAAAAAATATAACTCAGAAAAAGCTTGAAGAAATAAGTGGAGTTACCCAGCCTCTGATCGCAAGAATTGAAAATGGTAAAACAGAACCACGCATATCCACAATAATTAGGCTTCTTGAGCCACTTGGAAAAACATTAAAAGTAGTTCCGATAGAGAACTCTAAGAAGATGGCATAAAGTCGCTTTTAGCCTAAATCCAGGCGTTACCTGTAACAAAGGATTGTCCAATTCGGGCGTCTTCTTGTTTTAGTTTGAAGTTTAGGAGCCTGATGAACTGGCTAAAATCTCCGTTCGCCTCAATGACTATATTTTGTCCTCCCGTGCTGCTCAGAGCCGATTTGAACGCTTCTACCATGGTCGATAGTGGCGTTTCTATGTTTGTCTGACCTCTTGGTTGGTCGTTTACCCACGCTAAGAACG
>CASPLG010000054.1 GCA_949422855.1 uncultured Eubacteriales bacterium
CGGGATTTACATAAGCACTTTTGTAAAAAATAGAAAGTCACAAAGTTTGTAAGACTCGCTGCATACGGTGAAGTAGCGCTCACACTCCGCTTAAAAATAAAAGCCAGACCTACACTGTAGAGGTTGTAGAACAATTTTGTCTTACATAAATTTCTTCACCTCACTTTAAAATCTGCGTTCTCTCTTTCCTCTTCTATATGACTTGTCCTATTTGGCACCATGAATTTTTGATTTCTATTGTCTTATAAAAAAACAAATGCTATAATTTCATAAGAGGCTATAAGGCTGTAATAAAAAATTTTTTATACTTGGATGACTAGATTGTATAAGAGCCTTGACAAAAAATAAACTTGGAAGTGATCAAAAAATTGAAGCCTAGAAGACCAATTATACAACTGAGAAAAGTAAGCAAAAGTTTTCAAAACAGCTCCAGAGAAGTACACGTGCTCAGTGGTGTCGACCTAACAATATATGAAGGTGAAATTTTCGGTATTATCGGTATGAGCGGTGCAGGGAAAAGCACGTTAGTACGGTGTATTAACTTTTTAGAAAAACCCACAAATGGTGAAATTATTGTAGATGGAAAAGTTATGAGTCAATTAAATAAAAGAGAACTAAGAGAAATTCGTCGTAAAACGGCAATGATTTTTCAGCAGTTTAATCTATTAATGCAGCGTACTGCGTTAAAAAACGTATGCTTCCCTATGGAGATTGCGGGTATATCTAAGGCCAAAGCCGAAAGTCGGGCAAAAGAGTTATTAGAATTAGTTGGTTTGAGCGATCGTATGACTTCTTACCCATCACAGTTGTCTGGGGGGCAAAGACAGCGTATAGCTATAGCACGTGCACTTGCTACCAACCCGAAGGTATTACTGTGCGATGAGGCTACTTCTGCTCTTGATCCCGACACTACCAGGGGAGTATTAGCGTTATTAAAGGAAATTAATAAAAAATTAGGAATTACTATAGTTATGATAACCCACGAAATGAGCGTAGTTGAAAAAATTTGCTCTCGTCTGGCAATTATAGATAAAGGTCACATTGCAGAAGTAGGGATGACAGAAGATGTATTTGTTTGTCCGAATTCAGATATAGGGCGTAAACTTGTTTATCCTGAAGGGCGTACAGTAAAAGAGCATGTTGATAGTAGTCGCTGTTGCCGTATTGTGTTTGAAGGCTGCTCATCTCTTGAGACAGTCATTTCTAATATGGTACTTGAGTGTAAAGCACCTGTAAATATCTTATTTGCAGACACTAAAAATATAGATGGACAGATTTTTGGCCAGATGGTTATACAATTACCTGAAGATCAATTGATGGCCAAACGAATGCTCGCCTACTTAAATGAGCTTGGAATTAAAACTGAGGAGGTTAGGGAGTAATGTTGCTTAGTATACGAAACTTAACTATGTTTTCTACAGGAATTTTAGAAACTCTTTATATGACACTTGTCAGTACTGCAATTTCTTATGTTATTGGATTACCTATAGGCATTACTTTGGCATTAACAGATAAAATCGGAATACATCCAAAATCTTTTTTTAATAAGACTCTCGGAGCAATAGTCAATATATTTAGATCAATTCCTTTTCTTATTTTACTTGTAATGGTAATGCCAATAACGCGGGCTATTGTAGGAACTACCCTTGGCTCTACCGCTGTTATTGTACCGTTAGTAATTTCTGCAATTCCTTTTATTGCTCGTATGACTGAATCCTCTATAAAGGAGGTCGATTTCGGTGTAATTGAGGCGGCTCAGTCTATGGGGGCTTCAACGATACAGATTGTTTGGAAAGTAATGTTACCGGAGGCTCTACCTTCACTAATAAGTGGGGCAACTATAGTTGTAACCACCATATTGGGATATTCTGCTATGTCCGGTATCGTTGGCGGAGGAGGCCTTGGTAACATTGCTGTTACGTACGGATATAATCGAAATGAACAGGATATCATGATGATAGCGGTTATTTTGTTGGTAGTTATCGTTCAAATGCTTCAAGAAGTAGGTATGCGGTTAAGCAGATGGAAAAACAAAAAAACACTATAATTTTTAAAAGTAGGGGAGAGGAAAATGAAAAAATTCAATTTATTTATATTATTTAGTTTTGCTATTTGTGTGATTTCACTTGTAGGCTGTCAAAAAGACGGTGACAATAACAAGACACCAGTCATCGTTGGCGCAAGTGCTACACCACATGCTGAAATCCTCGAACAAGTTAGGGAAGATATGGACACGTTAGGATATAATTTACAAATAAAAGTATATGACGACTATATCCAACCTAATTTAGCACTGGATACAGGCGAATTGACGGCCAATTATTTCCAACATATTAGGTATCTTACAAGTTTTAATGAGAATCGAGGTACGAAACTAGTAAGTGTTGCCGGTATACATTATGAGCCGCTTGCCATTTATCCTGGGAAGATAAAGACATTGGAGGAGCTTAAAGACGGCGCAACTATATCTATACCTAACGATAGCACAAATGAAGCACGTGCCTTATTATTGTTAGAACGATTAGGTTTGATTAAGGTAGATAATAATGCTGGCATTAACGCTACCATACGTAATATTGTAGATAACCCGAAAAATTTGCAAATCCGAGAAAGTGCAGCTGAGCAATTAGTACGTTCACTCTCTGACATAGATATGGCAGTCATTAATGGGAATTATGCGTTATCTGGAGGTCTTAGAGTTGATAATGATGCAATTGCTGTAGAAGATGATAATTCAGTAGCAAAAACGGATTATGTTAACGTGTTAGCAGTACACCAGGGCAATGAAAATAAGCCTGAAATACAGGCCCTTGTGAAAGCTCTACACAGTGACAAGGTAAAACATTTTATTGAGCAAAAATATGCTGGTGCAATAGTTGAGGTTTTTTAGAAATTTAATATTACCCTCCGCAGTAGCATTTTTAGATAGAGATGGAACTATAATTAAGGATTATCCTGATAGTATGCGGGGAGATATTAAATTTCCTGAATTTTTAGAAGGTTTGATAGAAGTCCTGCAACGTATTAAAAACATAGATTTTGAGATAATCATCATAACAAACCAGTATTTAATTGGAGAAGGCATAGTTACTTTAGAAGGCTATCAGAATTTTAACAATTTATTTCTGAAAACTTTAAACCAGAATGGAATAAATGTGTTGGATGTCTTCTATTGTCCTCATGCAAAAAATCAAAACTGCAATTGTATAAAGCCGGGTCTTATAAGTCCAGGCTCTAGCTAAATACCCGGATATAGATTTAAGCAGCTCTTTTTATGTCGGGGACTCCGGGTGCGACAGGGAAGTTGGCCAGAAAGTTTAATATTAAATCTTACGGTATAAACCTTGATTTTGATAATAATATAAGTTCTTTAAAACATGTAATTAAAAATTTGGTTTAGTGTGTCTATACAAATCTTATTTGTATTACGTACAATAGAATTAACTGGATATTTTATTAGTAAATTGTGTAGATCATTTTCATTCATTTCCATGTCCGCAATTTCATGTATTGTTTTCTCAGAAGCGATAAGGCTATATTTGTTCAGATATCCTTCTATTTAATCAATACGATCTTCTTTTTCAAAGCTATCTAATATGATAATATGAGAAAATGAATCAGCTATGTCATCGGTGATTTCTTTTGTATCATTAACATAGCATAAAGCTGAATATTTAGGAAATGAAACGTTAAAAGTCATCCTCGTCATACCTTTACCAGTAGTCACTGCAATAGAATGTGAAGCTAATAACGATTCTAATATTTTTGAAGGAATTTTTTAAGATTGTCAAGAAATATGCAACAGCCTTTATGACCAAGTTTTGTTAACAAAATCGCAAGATCTTTTTGACGGATCTTTTTATTAAAAGTAACTGACGATAGTTCACCCTCTATAACATTTTCTCCCCAGGCAACCAGCAGCAAATGCAGTTGCGGTTCTCTGAAATCTATTTTTTGACGAGCAAACGAATAGAACATTCCCAACAGATTCACCAGATATTTTTGAATGTGTAATTACATCTTGAAGTTGCTTCTTCGCATTTTGATTAAGGGTAACATACGATAAATCTAACTTTTTTTGAAAATGTATAAAGATATTTAACGAAATCCATAATACATCTCCCATATTCACAAGGCTATACCACTATTTATTATGAATAATATTATAACAAAAGCATCATTTCTAAACAAGTTATCGAAAGATAGCTGTTTTGCTGCATGATGAAAACCACGCGATAGTCGCATGGTTCTATTTTGCTGTAGGAAAACACAGTAAAATCGTTTTTAAGAAGAGAAGTTAAACAAAATGAGAAAATCGGTGTTCGCAGAAACTGTAATAAAAAACTGGAGCTTATTCCAAAACATAAAGCAAAGATATTTTGCTGCGACAACCGTCGCATAACCTACTGACGAGAAAAGAAAAAGGGTGTGGCGTTAATGAAGATGTCTCAAAAGCGGTTTGAAAGTGAAAAAAATTATGCTGCGACAATGCATATCGCTGAGAAATTACTCTCTCAAACGCTAATAACTAAAAAAGAATTTGAGAAATTTCGTCAACTGGCAAGTAAAAAATATAATCCTATTTTCAGTTGATATTCACCTGCAAAATGGCTTGATTACTGAGGTGTCAAGAGGTAATATACGAAGCGAAAGGAGGATTTTATGGATCGACACGTAAGTTTAATAGACAGAGCAGTTTTGCCTCTGCCGAAGCTAAAAAAGTGGCAGCATACGCTAGGGTCTCGTGTGGCAAAGATGAAATGATTTATTCGCTGTCGGCACAAGTAGGCTATTATAGCCAGATGATACAAAATCACCCCGGTTGGGAGAGTATGTTGGCGTATATTCAGATAAGGCGTACACAGTAACTAAGAGTGCAAGACCTGATTTTGAGAGATTACTCAGCGACTGTAAACCCGGTAAAATTGATATAATCATAACTAAGTCGATATCAAGGTTTGCAAGAAACACAGTAGACACGCTAAGGAGAGTCAGAAATTTAAAGGAAAAAGGGATCGAGGTTTACTTTGAGAAAGAGAACATATACACGTTGGACGCCAAAGGATAACTTCTGCTTACTATCATGAGTTCACTTGCACAAGAAGAATCAAGATCAATAAGCGAAAACGTAACGTGGGGATATAGAAAACGATTTTCTGAAGGCAGGGTTTTAATACCTTATGGCAATTTTCTGGGCTACAAAAAAGGCGAAGATGGTCTTCCGAAGGTTGTACCTGAAGAAGCCAAAACTATAAGACTTATCTATAAACTTTTTCTTGATGGCAAAACTTCGTGTGGGATAGGTAAGATCCTCAAGGAACTAGGAATCTTAAGTCCAATTGGCAAGAAAGACTGGAGTGACACGACTATAATGAGTATCCTGACGAACGAAAAGTATAAAGGCGAAGCCATCCTTCAGAAGTCATTTGTTGTGGATTACCTAACTAAAAAGACAAAGCGGAATGAGGGCGAAGTCCCGATGTACCATGTAAAAAACAGCCATGAGGCTATAATAGACCCGGAAGTATTCGATTTAGTTCAAGCTGAGATCGAGAAAAGGAAGAAACTAAAAGGTTCACAAAGCGGGCATGGCGTATTTTCAAGTAAGATTGTTTGTGGTCAGTGTGGAGAGTTTTATGGTCCAAGGACCTTTCATTCGAATAGCAAATACAGAAAGCTCAAGTGGCAATGCAAGACCGGTCTAAAAAAGGGAGTAAAGTGCGGGGCACCGCTTATTTATAAAGAAAGCATTGAAAAAATGTTTACCCGCAGCTTTAATAGGCTGCTTAAAAACAGAGAGGAGATAATCGAAAACTCCGGAAAATTTATAAAAGAAATCGATGATACAGAGTTTCTGGAAACAGAAAAAGCCGGACTCTGTGGCGAAAATCGGCTTCTTTACAATAAGATTCAAAGTTACGTAGACAAAAATGCCACTGAAACTTTGAATCAACACGAATACAAGGAACATTATAACACATTATCTGATGAATATGAAGAATTAAAACAAAAAATAGAGAAAACTGATACTAAACTTAAAAGCAAAAGAGCTCGGGTGAGATTGATCGAGAATTTCTTAAATGAGATCTCAGCGAGGGAAAATTTGATCGATACCTTTGATGAAAAACTCTTCACGAGCGTGGTAGACAAAATTGTTGTGAAGTCTTATACCAAGGCAACTCTTGTATTTAAAAATGGTCAAGAATTGTCTTTGAATTTGGAAAAATATAAATAATGACTTTAATTTAGGCCTATCTTTAAGATTGATCATTGGAAAGTATACAATCACCTTTTAAAATTTTTGAAAACTTTTTTAAATTTCCGACCTAAATCTTTCCTTTCATTTTATAACTTATTGTACAACAGGCTGCGTTATAAACACTCTTCCATTTTCAATTTTAGCTTTTGCACCAACTGGAATGGTTAAGGGGTTATTAATATGTCCAATATGAAAATTATAAAGTACCGGAATTTTTGAACCTTCAAACACTTTGAAAACTGAGGTGCGATATATCTCTTCACCTGTTGTTCCAACCCTTGCCAACGGCCCGGCAATAATGCCACTTAACTTTTCAATATTTTTATTTAATATCAGCATTTGCCACATTGCACTATTAACACGGTATGCTTCTTCTTTGCTTACATCTGACCAATCGTCTTCAAAAAAGAAAATTTTATCTTTAAATTCAATTTCATAAGGTGTTCCCATCAGATGCTGCATTTCCCAATGATTTCCGCCTACAATTCTGCCTTCGCAATTTCCTTCTTTATATATTTTAAAAGGAGCCCCATCATCAATGTTTTTAAGTTCAAATTCCGATTTTGAGTTCATGAGTATATCAAATAAATTATCAAAACACAACATTTCATTTAAGTGATAGCTAGCACCGGGCATAGGACCATGAAAAGTTATTACCCCAGACTTTTTTAAAAGTGCTTGCCCCACTATTGAAGCGTCACTATATCCCACAAATATTTTTCTATTTTCCCTAAAAGCTTCATAATCTATTTTATCTAGGGTTTGAATTGCACAAAATCCACCATAAATATCAAAGATTGCTTTTACGCTTTTATCTTTAACAGCTCTGTTAAACAGATGTGCACGAAGCTGTGCCGTATCATCTCCAACAAATTCGGAAACTTTAAACGACTCCCCATAAAAATCAACTTCCAAACCATAACTTGTGAGTTTATCGATTGCAATTTTGGCACATTTTTTGTAGGAATATGGATCTTCCCAAGGCGGTACATAGGACATTGAAAGCAAACAAACTTTATCACCTTTTTTTAATACA
>CASPLG010000055.1 GCA_949422855.1 uncultured Eubacteriales bacterium
TGGTCTTACAATGACCTGGACGGAGGGTCGTAAGCTTGAAAGAATCAGCAAATCAAGTCTTAATGTTTCGTTCGAGTATGGGGTTGACGGAATTCGCCGCAAAAAGACTGTAAACGGCGAAGTAACTGAATTTATAACTGATGGAATACGATTCTTGCACAGAAAACCGGAGACAGGATACTTACTTTCCTAACCGATGGAAATGGTGATACGTATGGTTTTGTGCTTAATGAAGTACCACATTTTTATCTTAAAAATGTTCAAGGAGACGTTATTGGAATCACAGATGCTGCTGGCAACATTGAAGCAAGGCACGCATATGATACTTGGGGTAAGCTCATCTCAATTGCTGATGAAAACGGTATAGACAGAACCACGGATACAGATTTTATCGGTTACATTAATCCAATTAGGTACAGAGGCTACTATTATGACAGCGAAACTGGGTTTTATTACCTAAATTCCAGATATTATGACCCGGAAACTGGAAGATTTATCAATGCAGATGCCACCTTTAAAGGTGGGCTGAATCTTTTTGAGTATTGTTATAACAATACTGTTAATTTCCACGACCCAGACGGTGAAGTTGCCCTAGCTGATGATGCAATGGTAGTAGTGGTTTTAGCAACTGGTGCTACTTTGACTATGACATATGCTGCCTATTGCTCGTGGCTGAACTCACCTGAGGGTCAGGAAGCAATAGATAACGGTGCTAGGGTTGTTCGAAATGTAGGTAAAGGAATAGCTAATGCGGCAAATTGGGTCGGAGATAAGGCTAAAGCCGCTTGGAATTGGACTACAAGTTTATTTGCTGCCGAGCATACAAAAAATAAAAGAAAAAGTACATATGACAAACATACCAAGCCTAGACCAGGAAGATCAACCACTAAGGATCGTCAAAAGCCTAATTGGAAACCAAACCCAAATAAAAGGAGGAGATAGAATGCATATGAGAGATTTATTGAATAATATTAAAAAAGGGAAAAAGGTAGCCTCTATTTTTACTGATATGGATAATACAGATAAATGCTCGACTGGTTTTATCGGAAATGTCTCTGATGATTTTGTAGTAATAAAACATATATCTCCATCGGGAAAATATGATGGTTTTTTACTCAAATCTATGGAGAAAATTTATAGAGTGGATTTTAACGGAGAATATGAAAATAGAGTGCAGTATCTATACCGATTACAAAATCAAAATCATAAAGAGATAGCCGAAAAGTACAGTTCGCTAATTCTGGACATAATTGACTTTGCTGAAAAAAATAGTGTTGTTATATCTCTAGAATTGTATAACAGTGGTCATGATGACATTCAAGGCTACATAAAAGATGTAGATAATGAGCGTCTAGAAATTCGCAGGTTAGACGATAGTGGAAAGGAAGACGGAATAAGTATGGTAAATATTAGCGATATTACTTATATTTCTTGTGATACAGAAAATGAGATTGTATTGGATTTATTATTCAAAAGCAAAATTTAGTGCAACATTGGAGGAGTTCACCGCAAGAAGGCAGTAAACGGTGAAGCAACTGAATTTATAACTGATGGAATAACGATTCTTGCACAGAAAACCGGAGACAGGATACTTACTTTCCTAACCGATGGCAACGGAGACACGTATGAATTTATCCTTAATGAGGTGCCACATTTCTACCTTAAAAATCTTCAAGGTGACGTTATTGGAATCACAGATGCTGCTGGTAATATCGAAGCAAGATACACATACGATACTTGGGGTAAGTTGGTTTCTATCACAGACCCAGAAGGCAACAATGTAACAGAAAATCCGGAGCATATCAGTTTCATAAATCCGCTGAGATATCGTGGGTATTATTACGACTCAGAAATAGGGCTTTATTACCTAAATTCCAGATATTATGACCCGGAAACTGGAAGATTTATCAATGCAGGTGCCACCTTTAAAGGTGGGCTGAATCTTTTTGAGTATTGCCATAACAGTCCCATGAATTTTGAGGATCACACTGGAGAACTACCTGTCTGTATAGGTGATTCTATGGCGTATTTTAATGGCATTGAGGTTTCCTACAATTGTTGGGGATGGGTAATAAATAAAATAACTAATAAATTTATAGGTATAAATCCCCCAGGATTTGATAACCAAATAGCACAAACTGGTAGAATGGATATGTTGGCAAAATGTACAAAAGATGGATTAGAAGCTTTGGGTGCAGAAGTAGAACCACTTGGAGCTTTAGAGGATAATAGACTGGAAGATGTGGTGGCAACGCTTTTATCTGACCAATACCTTGTGGCTATGCGTCTAGGGAAATACGGTGCTTATCATTATATGAGATACGACGGTGGTGCTTGGACTCATAAATGGGGTTATTCAGGGAATTTGTGGCAATTAAATGGAATAACTCCTAATGATGAAGATGCTTGGACTGCATATCAATTAAGTCCGGAAACAGGAGAAGTTCAATTAGTTCCCAACACAGGGAACATTCCGTTTCGACCTTATAGTGGATTTAGCACTTGGTATATGAAGGTTACTCTGCCTCATGAAAACCAAAGTTGTTGTACCATATCGTAATGGGATATGTTGTGTTATTAAAGGAGGAAGAATATGCCATTAATATTATCAGATACAAATTTTAACTATCCGCAGGAAATTATAAATTACAATAAAATAAAGGATTTTGCTCCATTTATAAAGAATGAGATGGAACCTATTATGTGTTATCTCAACAAATTTAATATAAAAAATTTTTTCAAAGTTTATAAGCAGAGAGATTTATTAGATAATAAATTTCCTGCAAGCAAACTAAACTATTCAGATATAGGAAAAGATGGATTTTATTCTACTGATAACAATCATAATTATTTACGCTATGACCATAATTCCTATATCCCATTTGATTTCGCCCTAGAAGATGTGGAATTATCTGACATTAGGTCTCAAAGATGCTTGTTAAGAGTAAATAAAGAAAAAAATGTAGTATATACCGTTAGAAAGACCCATGGCGTTTGTGGTAAGCCAGAGTATGTTTTCAGATCCTTTTTGTTAGTTATGAATAATGGTAACCCAAAAGACATTCGGGCAATTTTGCAGTCGCACTGCTGCGTGGAAGAAGTGCCCGACATTTCATTTTTTAGAAATGATATAAAGGTAGGAATCAGCACTCTTGAGGATGTGATTCAGCGTATACCCGACACTAAATTCAGTTCAAATGAAGACAAAGGATATAGTTTTTATGCCTGTGCAGATAAATATAGTACAACGATTTATGTATCTTATTCCAAAAAACCGGATGGGAAATTTTACGTAGATGAAATTAGATGGGAGAGTGAGGGATACAATATATTACCATACCTACTACCGATAGACCGGCAACTAATAGATCCTAATTATACTCTGCCTGAAGAGATAAAAGGTGAAGAAGATAATTGTTGTAATATAATGTAAATCAATAAACTGGCTGTCCAATTTGAACTATCTAGTTTAGATTGGGCAACTTGGCGATTATTTTAGCACATTATAATGTCCCTATTTGCAGACGTTGCTGGAAATATCGTAGCAAAGTACGCATATGATTGATTTCTGAAGTAAATTAATTTATATTACTGACTCTGAAGGCAACAATGTAACAGAAAATCTGGGGCATATCGGTTTCATTAATCCAATTAGGTACAGAGGCTACTATTATGACAGCGAAACTGGGCTTTATTATCTCAATGCTAGATACTATGACCCTGAAACGTGCCGTTTCCTCAACTCTGATGAAACACTAAAAGGTGGACTCAACCTTTTTGCTTATTGCTATAACGGCTCGGTTAATTTAATGGATAAAACTGGTTGTGTTCCCCTTGTATGTATCGGTCATAGTATGAGCTATCCGGGGAATGTCCATAAATTTTTGCCTCAGGGTAGTAGAGGATATAATTGTTGGGGCCGGGTACTGAATAAAATAACAGGAGAATTCATAAATGATAACCCACGTAGTTACGACAGAGATAGTTGTAATCTCACTAATTTAGCAAACTGGACAGTTGAAGGAGTTCAAGCCGCAGGTGCAGAAACAGGGGAGATTTTGGGAGTTTTAGGCGATTCGGAAATAAACGGAATAATAAACAATCTTAATAGGAATCAATATCTTATTGCTATGAGGGTAAATAATGAAGGGGCATATCATTACATGAGGTATGATAATAACGCTTGGACGCATAAATATGGAGGTAGCGGTATGCTTTACAGATTAGATAACATTACTCCTAATGACGATAGAGCATGGGCAATTTACAATGGTAATCCTTTTACTGGAAAAGTTACAATTCCTTTAAATGAAGAGGGAGAGCAGGTTTATTGTCAGCCATATACGTCAAAGACGTGGTATATAAAGGTTACATTGCCCATGAATGATTCATGCTGTATTTTGATTTAATAAGGTCTATTTGGAGGTTAATTTATGAGGTTTAAGAGTAGTATTATAAAAGCTTTAGTATTTTTATACTTTAGTATGTGTGGTGTGGTGAAATCTTATGTTCCAGTGTCAGATTTCCCCCCCGATCAGTATTGGCCACAAGAAATTCTTCATTACCGACAAGTAAATGATTTCTTTTTTGAAAGCCGACTTGAGCCTATCATGTTTTGGTTCAATGAATCATCGCTCATAAAAAAATTTTCTTCATCACATAAATATAAAAATATGATTAACAACTGTACCTCTGCGGCAACATTAAGTTATTCGGACATAAGAAAAAATGGCTTTTGGTCTGGAGACAATGTGGGTGATTATTTACGGTATGATCATACTTCTTATACTTGTTTTGACTTTACTCTTGAACACATCATGGAGACTTCTAGCATTGAAAGTGGCGAAGCTTTATTGAGGGTGAATAAAGAAAAAAATGTAATATATACAGTTAGAAAAACTCAAGGAACTTGTGGTAATCCCGAGTATGTTTTTAGGGCGTTTACATTATCCATAAGAGGTGGTAATTCACAAAATATACAAGCTATTCTACAGTCTCACTGTTGTATTGAACAATTGCCTGATATATTATTTTTAAAAAACAATATACATTTAGGTATTACATCACTTGATGATATAAAAAATAATATCCCCGATACTAAGGTTAGCTTTAATGAAGATAAGGGATTTAGCACATATGCTTGTGCCGACAAATACGGTTCTATAGTACGTATAAGATATGCAAAAGATAAATATGGAGTTTTTCGTGTAGAAAATGTGGACTGGACATGTAGTGGATACAATGTGTTGCCATATTTACTTCCAATAGACAGACAGTTAATAGATCCTGATTATCCCCTGCTTGAAGGAACAGAGAAGTCTGGGGATGTAAAAGATAGTTGTTGCAATGTAATGTGATATCCAATTTGGAATAGGACAATAACTTGTAAAGATAGACAAAGTTATGTAAGCTTTATTAACTTTTTAATGGAAATTTAACTTTAAAAATATTAACGCATGCTAGGACTAAAAATCCAGCACTTAAAATTATATTTAAAAAAGAAAGTGAAATTTGAAGATGATTGAAGAAATATTATCTTGTTTAGTGGGAATGTTTATAAATGTGTCTTGGTGGGTGTCCGGCTGGCTTCCAACATCTGTTCCAGTTGAAACAGCTGAGCAAGCCTTAGCAATAGGCGAGCGTGTGGCACATGAAGAATTTCCAAATATTGATTATAGTAAATATGAAGTTCAGGTGGAGTATCGTTGTTACCGCAATGGGCGTAAAGTGTGGGATGTAGCGTATATGGAGATAGATAAAGATCCACGTATTTTTGGAGGTAATGGTCCGGAAATAGAAATACGCCAAACAGATGGAAAAATATTAAACGCTGTTTTGCAAAGATAAAGCTATGGTGGACTTTAATAGAATATTCAGATTTTTATCGTAGATAAAAGAAAAATGAGCGCTAGGACGAAAGTCCAGCGCTTAAATTTATATTTAAGAAAGAGGTAATAATTTATGGGAGAAGCAGTAATTTCAAGAACTTTAGAAAATAGTGATGTAGAAGTAGTACAAGAAACTGGTACTTCTACGAGTGATTTAATGAGCCAAAAATCGGTAACAGATGAATTGAATAAAAAGGTAGATAAGGTAGAAGGCGAAGAACTGTCAACAAAGGACTTCACAGCGGAAGATAAAGGAAAGTTTGATAGTTCTGTGTCTCAAACACGGACGATAAACTCAGAACAATTGACAGATGATATTGTTTTAACGCCTGACGATATTGGAGCCTTACCGATTTCATTTTCAGATCACACACATTCAGCCAGTAGTATAACTTCGGGAACTCTTTTTGTTTCGAGAGACGGGACAGGTGCCGGAATCTCTGAAGCTGAAAGAAGTAATCTTAGTGTATATAGCAAATCAGAAGTAGACTCCAAAATCTCTGCATCAAATTTAGTTAATCTACTTTGCCCGGTTGGTTCAATTTACTTGAGTGTAAACAGTACAAATCCAAAAAATTTATTTG
>CASPLG010000056.1 GCA_949422855.1 uncultured Eubacteriales bacterium
AGGAGTATATCATGCTATTTATTCATAATCAATTATATAATTTGTTCTTTTTTAAGAACTATTATATAATACATACGTAAAGATAATTATTGAAAGTAGAATTATATTGATATGAAAAATAATAGTGAAATCGTCGATCAAATCATTTTACTTGCTAAACAGCAAGATATTTCCCTTAGTGAACTTGCACGGCGTGTTGGTATGGCTAAATCAGCAGTATCTAGTTATTTCAACAAAACACGCGAATTTCCACTTAATAGACTAACAACCTTTGCATCCGCTTTGAATGTTAGCCCTGAAGAACTACTAGGTATCAACTTATATCCCCAAAATGTTTACCCACTATCTCAGCAGACTACTAAGATTCCTGTTTTAGGTACCATTGCATGTGGTGCTCCAATAGATGCAGTGGAAAATATTGACGAGTATATAACAGTTCATAGTAGTACCCTACCTAAAGGCAATCTTTTCTATCTAGTTGCTAAAGGTGACTCAATGTATCCAACTATCCCTGATGGTGCATATGTCCTGATTCGTGAGCAAAGTGAAGTTGAAGACGGCGAGATAGCCGCAGTTTTATTTGAAAATGATACACAAGCAACATTAAAGCGTGTAAAAAAAGAGGCTGGTATTGTCCTACTTTTACCCGATAATAGCAATTATGATCCAATAATTATCACAAAAGATAATCCAGTTAGAATTATTGGCAAAGCAGTTCAATTCTTTTCTAATCTCTGACATTTTAGTTAAGCTAGATTCATAAAAACCGCATGGAATCAAAGTATTGAAACTTTAACTTCATGCGGTTTTTATAGAATATAGATTAATAAAATTAAACCTACTTTTATATCTCCACGTATTTTAATGTAACTTTTTCTACTTTTTCTGTTAAACACACAGCAGCACTATAATTTCTACTAATGTTAAACAATTTAAAGTGAGCTTTTACTTCTGGAAAATCTTGATTATCTTCAACGATTTTACTCGTATGGTTAATATTGACATTTTTTAATGCAACATTGAGCCCACACCCTATATATTTAAGAAAGCTTTCCTTTATTACCCAATCATTATAAAAATCTTTTATATCTTGATAACTTTTTTGTATATTACTACAAAATATATTTTTAACAGAACTGTATTCAAAGTTGGAGTCTATCTTCTCTATATCTATCCCCACTTCACTTCTTGCCATTGCACATACAACATAATTATCCGAATGTGATATATTAAAATAAACATTACAGTAATCTGAAATTGGTTTTCCATAGCTATTATATGAAAACTTGACTGAAGAATATCCCATACCAATCTTCTCAAAACATTTCTGTAGCAAAATTTCACCAACTATAGACTCTACCCTATGCTTTCTACTCGTCATATTAAGTATCCTAATTCTTTTTATAATTTGAATACTATCCAAGTACTTCTCTATCATCTTATACGACAGTGTGCTTATATCAGAATATAGAATAATAACATCACTATTTTCCATATAAACTATACTCAATATTACCTTCTCTACATATTACCAATAATACATTATTGGGATCCCCTGCTCTGAAATAAATTTTTTTACCACTAACTTGGCTAATATTTTTTGAAATCGGTATAAGCACATTGCGGATATATCCGTTACCATCGTTATTTCGTAAATTTTCTAATAAAGAACTATTACTAAGAGTTACTTGATAACCGTCATTAAAGCCACTTACATCAACTTCTAGTCCTTGTCTAGCATAAAACTCTTTTATTTCACGCTTTTTCTTCTCATCTTCTGATTTACTTTTAAAAATTTTTCCACTTCTTGGACCATTACCATTTGTTACCTGAACAGCATTATTTTTAGAGCATCCATTAGTGACAATAAGCATAGCAAACACTGTTAGTAAAGATACACTAGATTTTTTCATATCGATCCAACTCTGACTTCATGTCATTTGCCATTTTATTCACATAAGGAGACTTCAAAAATGTATAATGATTACCATTAATGCTGATATTTCTTACTGTAGACTTAGTAAGCTTATCCCATTCACCTCCAAAATAATCACCATCTTTAGCATGATACATAACAATAGGAACATCAATTGTGGTTACATCAAATTCATTAATTCCTAGCAAGAGATTTTTCCAGGCGATATACCAACTTTCTATATCAGCAATCGAATACTGATTATCCACTATTTTCAGTTTTTTTACAGTACTCAACATATATTCCAATAAATCTTGATAACTAAAATGCTTACTTATCAATTCTTCTTCAGTATAATATTTAACCCTTTCTTTCTCTCTGCAACTAACAATATCAAAACTCTTGAAAAATTGTTCCACAAAAAAGCTAACAAAAAATGCATCATTTAAATGATCATATCGATTCAGAGGTTTAATATCTAGTTCAAATAACACATTAACTCTTTCTTTTTCTGCCCTTAATTGTCGTACAATTTCAGCAGCAATTATTCCCCCCACACAATATCCCCCTATATTGTAAGGCCCTTTTGCTTGAACTTTCTTGATTTCTTGAATATATTTTCTTGCTAATTCCTTAATATCGCTAAATGGTAACATTTCTCCATACATTCCTGCTAATCTCACTCCATAGATAGGGTGCTCAGATAATTGAAACGCTAAATCCTTAAAACACATTACCTGTCCCATACCTGGGTGAATTAGAAATAACGGTAATTTATTTCCCTCTTTTTTCAAAGGAACAATTAGATTGCTAGATACAGGTCTCTCGTCATTTCTCTTAATCACTCCGACTAAATCTCTAACATTACTATTTTCAAAAAGCTCTGATATTGGAAGATTTTTACCAAATTTTTTTCGTATTTCGCCCATCAATCTTACTGCTAATAGTGAATGACCACCAACATCAAAAAAGTTATCATTAACTCCTAGCGTGGAATTTCCTAAAACTTTTCTCCAAACAGTTAACATTTTCTCTTCATCACTATTTTTAGGTAACGCCCCCTTAACTAAAGACATAATATTACCTTCATTTGGCTTAGGAAGCTTATTTACTGCAACTTTGCCATTAGATGTCAGTGGAATACTATCTAAATCAACAAAATAATTTGGCAGCATATATGAAGGAAGCTTTTCTTTTAATGTTTCTTTTATCTCATCAATAGAGATTTTCTCACTACACTTATTATGAACAATATACGCAACCAAGTAGTCAGAACCATTTATTTCACTGCATATAACTGCCACATTATTTATACTAGAAAGTTTCATTAGCGTACTTTCTATCTCTCCTAATTCTACTCGAAATTCTCTTATCTTCACTTGGCGGTCAGCTCTACCTATATATTCCAATTCCCCCTGACAATTTATTTTTGCAAGATCGCCCGTTCTAAATATTCTTTCATCTATATCATCTAACATCAAAAATTTTTCGCTATTTAATTTTGGTCTGTTTAAATAGCCACTTGCTACTCCATCTCCGACTATTACCATTTCTCCAATAACTCCATCAGGAACAATATTTAAGTGACTATCTACAATATATATTTTTAAATCATCTAATGGACGACCAATTGTTGAATTTTTATTTTCAAGTATCCCTTTTTGTGTTAATATTTTTGCCGTTGCATGAACCGTTGCCTCAGTGATTCCATACATATTAACTAATTTTATTTCTGTATCATCATGCTTTTGATACCAATCTATCAATGTGCTGGTTTGTAGTTTTTCACCACCAAAGACTACATATTTTAAATTTAACTGCTTTTTCTTTTGAGAATCTACATTTTGGAATTCCTTAAATGCTGATGGAGTTTGACTCAAAATTGTTACCCTCTTTTGAAATACTAAATCATAAAACATTTCTGGATCTCTAGTTACTTTATAGGGAAGTATAATTACTTTTGCACCATTCAATAGCGCTCCCCATAATTCCCATACTGAATAATCAAAAGCATATGAATGAAACATCGTCCAGATATCATTATTAGTAAAATCAAAAACTTCTCTTGCAGATAATATGAGCCTTGTAATATTTTTGTTTTTAACCATCACACCTTTAGGATTTCCAGTGGATCCTGAAGTATAAATCACATACGCTAAATCACATTCATCAAAATCAATTCGTGGATTTTGACAATTAGAATATCTCAAAAATGAATCACCATCCAATAAAACTTTTTTTATAGATTTAGGTAACTGATCCGATAACTCTTCTACTGTAATTACATTCTTTACACCAGCATCTTTCAATATATAATCTATTCTTTTTTTGGGATAGGATGTGTCAATTGGAACGTATGCACTTCCCGTCTTTAATATTCCTAAAATACTAGCGATCACCCTAGAATCTCTATGTAAGAACACACCAATTTTACTTTTAGTTTCAATACCGCTATTGAGTAAAAAATTAGCAATCTTGTTACTCATAGAGTCTAATTCTGAATATGTAAAATTCCTATCATTAGCTTCAACAGCAATTTTATTAGGATTTTTTACTACCTGTTCTTGGAAATATTCTACTATATTTTTAGTAACTTTATATTTACTTTGGGGCTTACTAAACTTATTGGTGGTTAATCCAATTTCGTATATTCTTTCTTCTGGTGCATTAAGTGCTACTTCAAGTAAATATATATAATTTTTGCACATATCATTGATAAATTTTTCATCAAAAAGTTCAGTATCAAATTCCATAAAACAGTCATTCTCATACTCATGAGGAATAATTGTTAGTGTTAGATCTAATTTTGATGTCTTCGAATAAACTCGTTTAGATCTTATATTCAAATTACCAATACTTAAGTCTTCAAAATGAACATTTTGATATACAAATAGGACTTGTACTAATGGATTATATCTAGTATCTCTAGGGGGATTAACTTTTTTTACAATTTCGTCTAATGATTTATTTGAATGCCCTAAAACATCTATTATATTTTTTTTGACATCATTAAATAATGTTTTAAAAGTTTCTTCTTCTCCAAAAATTGTTCTTATTGGCAAAGTTGTTGCATAATATCCAACAGAATTCATAAATTTTTGTCTTAATCTATTAGCAAACAAAGTTCCAACTATAATATCTTTTTGATTAGCATATCTTCCTAATAGCAGTATAAAAATGGAATAATAAATCATATATGGAGTACATCCATGTTTTTTCGCAAAGTTTTCAATTTTTTGTTTAATATCATGGTTTACCTTAAAATATACTCTATCACCTACATGTTTTTGCTGATTTTCTCTTTGTTTATATGTGGGCAAATTTAATACATAATTTGCATCTTTTAAATATTCTTTCCAGTACCCTTCGCTACTTCCAGAAATATCTTTATCTCCATAATCTAGATACGTATCATCACTCGGTACTGCTTTATTATTGCTATAATTATCAAATACCCTATCCAAAAATACTTTTGTACTCCATTCATCCATAATCAAATGATGAAATACCAGTAGTAGATAGGTCTCATTACCGTTAATAAAGATGACTCCCCGCATCAGTGGCTCAGAATTGTCTAAATCAAATTTTTTCATAACTAATTTGTCAATAATATTTTGCATATTTGATTTATCTTCCACATTAACAACATTTAACGTCAATGTATTTGTATCCAATAATTTCACAATTGGATTTCCATTTTCATCTACGACAAAATTACTTCTCAAAATTGCAGTGTTGTTGTAAACATTTTCTACACTATCAATAAGTTTTTTTGTATCAAATTTTCCAGTGATTTCCAATAGTACAGGAATATTGTAGCTACCATTATCCGTGTCTTTCAGTATCCACAAACTTTTTTGTTGTGACGTCAACTTATAAAACTTATCCATTTTATTTTCCTCCCTCATTCAATAAAAAGTCGCATACCCTAGCAATATAAAAATTATCCTTCTTATTTATTAAAAACGATGCCAAAGTTTTTGCTGAAGGATTCAAGAATATATCACTGATGGTTACATTCACGCCTAAGTACTTTTCAATCAAATTCATCAGTTTCATTGCTTGAATAGAATCCCCATATTCAAAAAGTTCACTATCTTTATCAATAAAATCCAATTTTAGAACCATCTTAAAAAGTATAGTCACCACTTGTACTACATTATCCATATCTAACTCACTAATATTCTTAATATCACTTTTTTTAGCATGAACTAAACACTCTGACAGTGTCCCATCATCTACATAAAAAATTTTTTCCATAACAAAATCCTTTCATTACATTACCTACGCCTTATCAAAGTAATCCTATCACTTATAATTAGGATGTTCAAATCAAAAAATATATGTATTGTAATTTATATTTTATTTTTTTGTAATCAACAATTATTAAACTATTTCCCCAAAACAAAAAAATGAGGCTGTGACATAAGTCTCCAAAAAACGGTCGTAAATGGACTGCACTGGGCCCCGTCAAGTAGACAATTAAATA
>CASPLG010000057.1 GCA_949422855.1 uncultured Eubacteriales bacterium
CAAAACTTTGTATAGAGATGATAAGTATATTGGTATTCATGTCTAAAACTAAAACTTCATTTATTAGTTTGCGACCTAATTCTTTTGACACTTTGCCAAATGGTATAAATAATTTAAAAAAATCCTCACTCATTGGCTTTTTTAAGGTGTAAACCTGAGTATATTCATCGGTTGTACAAGTTTGATATTTAAGATTTATATCTTGTGAAGCTTTAACACCATATCCTCCGAGTCTAGCTGTCCATTTTAATGTATCAACATAAACTTCAGCATCGGGTTTGCCAATAGATTTTGAAAATTCTATAAGTTGATTCCTCCACTGTTGAGCTTGCTTTGGGAAGTAAACATGAGTCAAAAAGGAGGTTCTGTCAGAGTTATTAGGGCATGGCCAACATCCAACTCTGTTGTAGCCGAGTCTGTACGCATAATTAAAATCAATATTATTTGATAATATATAGTTCCATACGTCTAAGTCCATCCAATTAAAGATTGGTGAAGCGGTTATTTGCTGTTGAATTTTTCTACTTTTAGGATTTATAGTTAGACGTTCATATTTGCTCCTTACATGCGATTCGCAGGCTCTAATACCATTAAAGGATAGTACTGTTTCGTTCCCATAAAGAGTATTTATTAGCCGAGATACAGGGCTTGTTTTAAACATATGACAGCACCATCTCATTTTTTTAGCTGGAGGTCCTATGTCTTTACAGACTTCAAAAAAGTCTTGATCTTTATTTTTAACTGTTTTAAATACTGTAAGCGGATGAGAATTTTTAAACCTTTCTATGTAATCATAAGTTATATCGAACTCAAGCGTTGTATCTCCAAATATATGTATTATGTTTGGGTCAGCTAACGCATTTATAACAAGTGAAGAGCATACTGTAGAGTCTTTTCCTCCTGAAAATGAGACAAATTGATTTTGATTTTTAAGATAGTTACTTGCTTTTTTTATAAAATTATAAGCTTCGTCACATATGCAATTTAACCTTACTGAATTAGCTTTTATAAACTCAGAAATGTTTTTATTAAAAAAATCATAGCTATTTTGGGTAGAATATTTCTCTATTTGATCTCTGATTATTTTAGAGTTTTCAAAGGAATAATTGATTTTAGGAATTAATAAGGACTTTCCATTGATAAAGTATCTTCCAGATTTAGAGGCCCATACGGAACAATTTTTAAAATGTAGAGGTTTAGAAATTATAATTTCAAAAAACAATCTTTCCTCTGGAAAAACGGGTCGTGCATCGGCACACATATAATTTGTTTTATGCTTACATTTAGGGCAAATATGGTGTT
The DNA here is from genome assembly GCA_949422855.1 of uncultured Eubacteriales bacterium. GTDB lineage: Bacteria > Bacillota > Clostridia > Oscillospirales > Acutalibacteraceae > CASPLG01. Next base: position 1,303 of record CASPLG010000057.1, read on the forward strand.
CACTACTTTTGTTGATTATAGGTATTTTACATGCGTTACACCAATAAATACCATATTCTTTTTTCTCATTCATTATATCCTGCTTTCTGTGAAGTATATTTTTTAGAGGTAATTGATAATTACTCTCTAATATACAGTTGAAAATGACTATATTTTGACCTCACAGATGCAATAAACAGTATAATATATTCTGATTGATTAATTCGGGTAGCGTTATCATGACAAATATAGGCAGTAAATTAATGCTATAATAATTAAATAGGGGGGGATATGATTGAATTATGAATTAGAGAAACAAAGGGGTTGTATTTGGAAAATATAAATAAGATTGCAGAAAATCAAATTTTTCCTAATTATAAAGCTCTTTGTGAATATGTTGGACAACCTGTATTATCCGGTAACTCTAAAAGGGCTCAGATTAAACAGTGGCAGAGATATTTTGATTTTTCGAGAAATGGACAAAAAATAAAAATAGAAAAAAACGTATAAAAATTTAAAAAGTAAAGCTGATAATAGCAAATTTAATGGTAAATCGACTTATAGTAAACTAATAGAAGATATTTTTATAAATTATTAATGCAGGAGGAGCTTATAAATATATACCGCTATAACGGAACAAACAATAATTACAGATATGATTTAGCACCTGATAAGAAAAACAGAAATTATAACGATGACAGAGCCTACGTAGCAGCACTATGTGCATGGGGGCTTTTTTTATTGCAGATAAAGAGCCTATTGATAGCGGTCTTGAAAGTGCATATACAATCAGACCGGATTATTCAGATCCTTATGAAAATATAGTCAAAGGTGAAAAATTAGGTTTAGTTCCATATGTTAAAGGGGAAGCCTTTGCTACCGATCAAGTAAAAGGTGAACTTGCTGAGGGAGATAACGTGGTCTGGGGCACTGATGGACTTGCTAAAAAATCTAGTGGTGATACCGGATACGTTTGCAGAGGAACAGTAAATGACTGTGATATTAAAACACTTTATAAAATAGAAGTAGTTTAAAAGGCAGCTTAAACAAATAGGCTGATTTTAGTTAGAATTAAGGATGAATAAATATGCTTAAGAAAAGGAAATTTCAAGTATAGTTGGAGCATGTGCAAAGGAAATCGGAGAAAGAGGCTCAGACCCTAATCATGAAATCGCAGCTTTTGTGATTAAAACAATAGAACCTGTAATTTACGATTATCCTGATGAGCTTCTTGACGAACTTTTTGATAAGGGTTCCGTTGATGAATTTGACGATATTCATGGGTTAGTAAGCCATATGGTCTAGTAAACTTCTATAACGGAGCAGGGATTGCACATATTCCTTCGGCGATAAAAGTTAATGGCAAACCTGCACTCCCTGACAAAAAAGCAGGCAAAATCGGGACCCTTGATATGCGTGGTTCGCTTAGAATATATGAAGGCTTCAATAATAAATCTGAAAAAGTAGAACTTAAAATAATCGGATTTGAGTACGGATATACGATTGAAAGGTCAGAAAATATGGCTAAGTTAGTTTTAGTATAGAAAGGGCGGGTTTGGATTTGGAAACTGTAAATAATGCAAATTCTTATTCAGTATTAAATTATATGCCTTGCGGAATTGTAGCAACTTCTAACGTAACAAGCTATAAATTTGAGCCTTCAAATGGAGAAGTGCCTACAATCAATATGATACCTCTGGCAGAAATTAAATACATAAACAGCGTATCTAACCTATTCAGAGATGGATATTTGAGTTTTGACGAAAACGACCAAGAGGCAATTTATGAAGTGCTAGGAATAAAAAATTGGGATAATATTTTATCTCAAAAGGACATAATGGATATAATTTTAATGCCAACCAAGCAAGGACTTCAAAAAATTATAGATATACAAACAATAGGATACTTTGAAAGAATTAGGGGAGTGTTCTCTTCACTTAAACAAACCGGCATATACGATATTTCAATAAGGGTGCAGAGTGTGATTGATGCAAGATACAATGAGCTTAGAAATAATATTTTAAAATCTAAAATTATTATAGACACTACTAGTAAAACTAAGCCCTTAAATGATGCATATGGTGCTGATGAAATTAAAATGCTAAAAGAGGAAATTAAAGCTTTAAGAAGTCAAATTGAGGTTCTTTTAGAAGAAAAAAGCACTCCTAGAAAAAATCAGAAAACCGGTACAAGGAAAGTAAAGAAAAATATGCAAGCTAAGTAAGCGAAGTTATGGATTTGGTTGAATTTCAAGATTTATACACTTTGTTTTTCGATAGAATCGAAAGGGACAGAGAATTTTTTATGTATAATGATATTCCTTATGACAAGGCGGATGAAATTACCAAGGAACGTGCAAAGTCTTATCTTATGTCTGCTCTTGCTTATCTGTTTTTAAAGTGTTCTTCTGATATAGATTTTATGAATTACGATGCTAAACGAGAGGTTCATAATGAAGACCTTACAAAGACGGAGATGGATTTGATTGTAAGCGTTATGGTTGAGAAGTATCTTGAAAGAGATATTTCTATTTTGAAGGCTCAGTCAAATAGGTTTACTACAAAAGACTTGAATGTATTTAGCCCTGCCAACGAGCGTAAAACCTTTATGGATATGTTTAAGCAGATTCAGGATGACAACATTAAAAAGATAAAAGACTATGAGGCTATAGATAGAATAACAGGGAAATTGAAAAGTATATCTTCTTAGGGTGTGATGTGTATAGAGAAAAATCTTAGTTATTACAGAACCATAAATAATACAAACAATAAAACTGTGCAACAAGCGGAAATATTTTATATGAAATCGGATTTTAAATATGACTTTGATAGCAATATATCATGTAAAGACGTTTTAATAAACGGTTATCCCCATAAGGTTATTTATTATGTTGATATTGATAATGTTGTAGGTGGAAAAAGCTATAAAATCAAGATGAAACCTGATGAAAAGCTCTATGTTGGGGATATACTTACAATTGATGAAGAGACTTGGTTTGTAACTGAAATAATGAAGGATAAAATGCTTACAATTACAGGAACACTTGCTAAGTCGGTGTTTACTCTTAAGTTTTATAAAAATGGTATATACAGAGAAATTCCATGTGCTATTACAGTTGGTACAAAAAATTATATAAATTCGCATCTTAATAAGTTTATACGTTATTCAACCTCTAAATTTACAGTTTACTGTCCTGATCTTGGATACTTAACAAGGCTGGAAGACATGGGGAGGCGGTTCATAATTAATGGTCTTTGCTATAACATTGAAAGTATTGAAAATTTGACTGAAAGGGATACAGCAAGTGGACTAATAGTGCCGGAACTTAATGATGACAAGGTAAGTCCATATATATGATAATTTTGAACTTGGTATAACGGATTACTATAAAAACGACAACGGCAGCCTAAATGATACTGTCAGTTCAGATGAAACGTCTGACCCTGATATAATTATAAAAATTTTCCCTAATGACACTGATATTCCTTTAGGGCAAAGTCTGACTTTAAACTGTAGTGCAACCGGTTATCAAGGGAATATAAATTGTGAAATACTTAATATTGATGAGCTTGATAATTCAGTAAAGCTCATTTGCGCCAATAAAAATATTTATAATATAGAAGTTGGAACTAAAGGTAAGCTTGTAGGTAAAAAGATAATTTTTAGAGCAAGCCTTAATGAAAATAAACATATTTTTACAGATAGAGTTATAACAATAACAAGTCTTGTTTAGGGGTGATTTAAAGTGATAATGGGGCAAACTCTTACAGATATAAAAAATAGGATAATGGCAGAAATGCTTAAGAATAAAAATATTTTATTTGAAATATTTTTAGTTTCGGGGGATAAAAATATTATAGAAAATAAGCATTGGCTCGACAGGATAAAAATAAGACAGGAAAATAAATAGCATGTGAGTTTTGGAAGTGATTTTTAAATGGGAAAAGAAGAGAAATTTTTTATTAATTCGGCTTGTGATGGGCTTAAGCTGGGAGTTACAGAAATTAATACAGATAGTGTGCCAAAAGGTATAGTACAAATATCTCATGGAATGTCTGAAAATCGTAGTAGATATATAGAATTTATGAGGTACTTGAGTAATAGAGGGTATATTTCGATTATTCACGACCATAGAGGGCATGGAGAAAGTGTAAAAAACAAAAATGATTTGGGATATTTTTACAATAATGGTGCAAAATTTATCGTTAAAGACTTGTTGCAAATAAATAGTTACATCAAAGAAAAACATAAGGGATTACCTGTTACTCTTTTAGGGCATAGTATGGGCTCACTTGTTGCAAGGTGCTTTTTAAAGAACTATTCGTACTCTATAGATAAATTAGTTTTGTGTGGTCTGCCTACAGAAAATAAGATGGTTGATATGGGAATTATGGTGTGTAAACTTTTGGGGAAGTTTCATTCTTCACATCATAGGAGTAAATTTCTTAATAAGCTGGTGTTTAAAAACTATGACAAGGGATTTTACAATGAGAATGATTGGTTGTGTTCTGACCCAGAGGTTGTAAAAAAATATAGAGAAGACGAAATGTGTGGATTTATTTTTACTCTTAACGGATTTATGGCCTTATTCAGTTTGATAAAAGAGGTATACTCAAGAAAAGGTTGGAGTAATATAAATGAAACTCTCCCAATTCTCTTTATTGCCGGTTCCGATGACCCTGTCATACAAAGTAAGAAACATTTTGAGGAAGCTCAAAGGTTTTTAAGTGACATAGGATATAAAAAAATATCTCAAAAGCTATATA